>JAAZND010000053.1 GCA_012798485.1 Candidatus Beckwithbacteria bacterium
CCTCTTGTTTTGACTGGCGGTTTCAAATCAGAAATCACCATTGAAGAATTGATGAAGCATCTCAAAGGTCCAGATTTTCCCACTGGCGCTAATATTTATAATCCAGAAGACATCAGAGAAGTTTATTTAAACGGTAAGGGCAGAATTTTGATGCGCGCTACCACTGAAATTGAAGAAGTCAAAGATAGAAATCGTATTGTCATTACCGAAATTCCTTATCAGGTTAACAAATCAAAATTAATTATTGATATCGCCAATTTAGTTAAGGATAAAAAGGTAATCGGTATTACCGATATTCGCGATGAATCTGATCGAAGAGGAATGCGCGTTGTCATTGAACTCAAAAGAGGCACGAGAGCCAAATCAATTTTGAATAATTTATACAAATTCACTGATTTGCAATGTATTTTTTCTGCCAACATGGTGGCTCTGGTCGACAATACTCCTCAGATTTGTAATCTGAAAGTTTTACTTTCGGAATATACCAAACATCGCCAGCTCGTCATTGTCAGAAGAAGCCAGTATGAACTCAAAGCAGCTAAACTCAGAGCTCATATTTTGGAAGGTTTGAAAATTGCTCTAGATAATCTAGATGAGGTCATCCAAACGATCAGAAGCTCCAAAGATACCGATACTGCTAGAACCAATTTGATGACTAAATTTGGGCTCTCACAAATCCAGGCAGAGGCAATTTTAGACATGCAGCTTCGACGACTGTCTGCTTTGGAGAGACAAAAAATTGATGATGAATATAAACAAATTCTGGCTAATATTGAGGATTTAACCGCTCTGTTATTAAGTCCAAAAAAAATCTTAAATGTCATTTCTGAAGAATTGAAAATTCTCAAAGAAACTTACGCCGACAAAAGAAAAACCAAAATTCACGGCAGTCTTGTCCAGATGTCAGAGGAAGATTTAATTCCCAATAATCCGATTTTAATTACAGTCACCAAAACAGGTTATGTTAAACGTATTCCAAGAGAAAATTTCAGGTCTCAACAAAGAGGAGGCAAGGGTGTTAATAATAATATTTCTAAATCTGAAGATGAAATGGCTTTCATTGTAGCGGGCAATAATCACGACGATGTTTTATTTTTTACCAACAAAGGCAAGGTTTTCCAAGTCAAAGCTTATAATATTCCTGAAGCTAACCGTTTATCTAAGGGTCAGGCTGTGATTAATTTGATCAACATTGAACAGGGAGAAAAAATCAAAACCATTATTCCTATCCCAGATCTTGCTGAGTCCAAAGGCTTTTTAGTCCTCGCCACTCGTCAGGGTGCGATTAAAAAAACCGAAATTAACCGTTTTGCCAAGATCAAAGTCAACGGTATTATTGCCATTAAACTTAATACCGGCGATCAACTGATTGATGTCAAAACTACTGACGGCGATGATGAAATTTTCATGGTTAGTTATAAAGGTAAAGCCATTAGATTCCATGAAAATGATGCGAGACCCATGGGCAGAGCAACCAAAGGTGTCAGAGGTATTACTCTTAAACCAGATGATTATGTAGTTTGTCTGGAAACTTTCCCAGCCAAGGAAGATAAACCAGATGATGGCCGCAAAAAATACTTTAGAGATTTATTAGTTGTCACCGAAAAAGGACTTGGCAAACGCACTCCAGTCAGTCTTTTTCCTCTTCACAAAAGAGCCAGTACAGGAGTCAAAATTGCTAAACTGACACCCAAAACTGGCAATATTGCTGCCGCTGAAGTCGTTGTGCCAGCCATTGAACAATGTGTAATCAGTACTAAAAAAGGCCAAGTGATCAAAATGCCTCTAAAAAATATCAAACAGATTGGGAGAAATACACAAGGAGTAATTTTAATGAAATGTATTGGCGATGATTGTATTAGTGATATGACTTGTCTGGTTGGAGATGGGACAGACGAAAGTACAGAGCCGGTAAAAACTGAAAATTAAACTTTTCCTAAGACTTTAATCATAACTAAAACTGTCATCCTGAACTTGTTTCAGGATCTTTCTTATATTCCATGTCATTCCTGATCAAGTCTGGAACGACATTCTAAAACTTAAAGTTAATTTTTGCAATATTTTTTGATATAATTGGCAAAATGGAAAACACCAATTCCGACACGAAACTCCAAATTCTCAAAATCAAAATTCCTCATTCAATTAGCAATTCTCTGGAAATTTTTAATAGTTTTTTCTCAGATTTGCATAAACTGCTCAAAGCCAGTAAAAACTTTGGAGCAAACGACAAAACTATCAGTTTGGAAATTTGTCTTGAACAAAATTACTTCCAATATCAAATAGTTACTACTAATAAATCAAGCAAAATTATCAAGCCATTGCTTTATACCAAATTTCCTAATTTGGAAATATTTCAGTCCAATTTACCAGAAGAAACTTTTTCAGCCCCAATTCTAAAGGAATATATGCTGGAAAGATCTCAATATTTTCCTTTAAAAACAACCTTTAATGAACTCAATGACCCTTATTTAGTCTTGGCTACCATACTTTCCAAACTTGAACATTTTGAAGACAAAATTACTATCCAACTAACCATCAGCCCAACTTCTGAATCCTGGCTGAAACAATTTTTAAGAGAAAAATTTTTTATGCTGTTTGGTCTTTGGAACAATCTTAAAGTATTTTTAAAAGATCCTTTTTTGGAAAAAACTTTTATCAATTATTATGAAGAGGTTAAGAAAAAATATGATCCCAAATTATTCCAAACTAATTTAAGAATTCTCATTCAGGGACAGGATCGGGATGAAAATTTAGCTTTAATCGAAAAAGCTCTGGACAAACTTGATAATGGAGATATCAATGCTTTGACCAAAACTAAAAACCAAAACCAGAAAGAACTACAGGTTTTATTTAAACACAGAAAATTGACAGCTAAGCCTTTTCTCCTTAATACTCAAGAAATTGCTGCTATTTATCATTTCCCCGATGAAAAACTCAAAATTTCGAATGTTGATCATATCAAATCCAAAAGAATTGAAGCACCCAATGATTTGCCTAAGGCTAAATTTTTACACTCTGACCAGATCTCCAGTTTTGCTTTGACTAATTATCGTGACAATTATCTTGATTTTGGCATCAAACGCTTTGATCGCAATCGCCATCTTTATGTTATTGGGAAAACCGGTATGGGTAAAAGTAAACTGATTGAGTTATTAGTTTTATCTGATATTTACCAAAATAAAGGTTTTTGTATCATTGATCCACATGGCGATTTAGCTAGCGATATTTTAAAAAAAATCCCTCAAAATCGTATCCAAGATATCATTTATTTTAACCCTGCAGATTTAGAAAGACCAATTGGTTTTAATCCTTTGGAATGTCATAGTCCGGAAGCCAAAGATCAGGTTGTGGTCGGTTTTATTGGCATTTTCAAAAAACTGTTTGCTCACAATTGGACTAATAGATTGGAACATATGCTACGTTTTATTGTTCTGGCTTTGGTTGAAGCTGGAGACGCAACTATTATTGATATTGTTAAACTTTTGACTGATGTAGATTTTAGACATGACATTATTGCCAAAATCCAAAATCCGGTAGTCAAAAATTTCTGGGTCCACGAATTCAGTACTTGGAATGAAAAATTTGATAATGAAGCTATTATTCCTATCATTAATCAGGTTGGTCAATTTATTTCCAACGATTATATCCGTTATACTGTGGGTCAAAAAAGATCAGCTCTTAATTTTTACCAGGCCATGCAGGAAAAAAAAATTGTCATCGTCAATATTGCTAAGGGAAAACTAGGCGAAGAAAACACTGCTTTACTCGGTTCAATGCTGATTACCAAAATTCAAGAAGCAACTATGGCAAGAGTCAATATTCCGGAAAACGAAAGAAAAGAATTTTATCTTTATGTTGATGAATTTCAGCATTTTGCAACCGAAGCTTTTAATCAAATTTTATCAGAAGCTAGAAAATTTAATCTATCTTTAACCATTGCTCACCAATATCTTGGCCAGCTCACTGATTCTATTCGTAAAACTGTTTTTGGCAATGTTGGTTCTTTTATTGCCTTTAGAGTTGGTCCAGAAGATGCTAGATTTCTAGCCAAAGAATTTACCCCCAAAGTAGAAGAAGAAGATTTAATCAATTTAGATTCACGTAATATTTATGTCAAAGTTTCAATTGGTGGTAAAACTTGCGAACCTTTCTCTGCTGTCACTCTAAAAATGTTGCAGGCTCAAACTGATTTAACTGAGGAGATTATTAAATTTTCTAGAGAAAAATATGGAACTTCCAGATCACAAATTAATGAAACTTTAAATGCTAATCCTCAAACCATGAATCTAATCAGTGGAGAAGGGGAGTTGAAAACAATCTTTGAAGAACCTATAATTTAAAATATACTTATAAAAAATTAGTAATTTATTTCGAATTTCGATATTTGAATTTCGAATTTATTTATATGATCAAAACCTGTGGTCGTTGTAAGAAACAATTCAAAATCATCACTGAAGAGAAGAAATTCTTGGACAAAATGAGTCTACCTGATCCAGTCAATTGTCCTAATTGCCGCCATGAGCTACGGATGGAGCAAAGAAACGATCGGCAGTTCTACAAATATCCCTGCGCTAAATGTGGCCAGGAAATGGTGACCACTGTCAATCCTAAAAAAGGTTATACGGTTTATTGTCTCAAATGTTATGCCGATTTTCGAGCCAATGTAGATCTGACAAAGGTGTAAAAAACTTATACCTCCCCTAATCTAGGGGAGGCTAGGTGGGGTATTCTCTTCCAATTAATACCACCCCTAAACCCTCCTAATTTAGGAGGGGGAAAACAATAATCTATGCCAATTAATTTCCTTCAAAAATACGAACAATTAAAAAAATCTGTGCCAATTCCGGCAGTACGGGTAACGCAAATCGAGAATTGTGAAATGGTTGACTATACCCATTTTAGTAAACACTGCTACCAAACTTTTGTCGTCATGGCTTCTGAAAATATCTTATATTCAACTCTCAGTGTTGGCAAAAATTTAGTTGACTGTGAATTGTGTATATTCAGTGAGCTGTGTTATGGATGTATTCAGACTTCAAATAGCTATGGCTGCAGCTTTACAGAAGATTGTGATCACTGTCAGGATTGTCATTTTTGTATTGGTTGCAATAATTGTCAAAATTGTTTTGGGTGTGTTGCTTTAACCAACAAGCAATATTGTTTTTTCAATAAACAATATACCCAAATAGAATATGGACAAAAACTTCAAGCTGCCAAAAAAGAGGCTGTAGCAGCAAATCATAAAAAAATAAAGGCTTTATTTATAACTATTCCTCAACCGCAAAGTCGACAGCATAACAATAAAAATTGTCCCTATGGTGATTATCTTAATAATTCCAAAAATGTCTATTGGGGTTTTAATACTTTTTTTGCTGAAGATTCTGGTTACCTTTTTAATTGCGGAACGATTAGAAATAGTTGGGATAATACCTTTACCGGTGGAGGTGGGTCAGGAACAAACAATATTACAGCTATTACCGATGAATTAGTATATGGTATGGTTGGTGGAGCTAATAATTATGCCTGTTCTTTCTCTGAATATTTAAATTATTGTCGTGATTGTCATTATTGCGCCAGCTGCCAAAATTGCCAAGATTGTTTTGGTTGTGCTGGGTTATCTAAAAAACAATATTGTGTGTTTAATAATCAATTAACTAAAGAGGAGTATGAAAAAGCCGTGTCGGAAATTAAAAAAGAATTAGGCTGGAAAATAGTTTAAAACTTCTATTCATTTTCTTTTCCATGAAATTTCTCATGCACTTTTTTTAGCTGAACATTCGTCACATGGGTGTAAATTTGGGTTGTGGCAATATTTTTGTGACCTAGTAGTTCTTGGACACTGCGAATATCCGCACCGTGAGTTAAAAGATCTGTGGCAAAACTGTGGCGCAAAGTATGAGTGGTTGCATCAACCGAAAGCTTTGCACGTCTCACATATTTTTTGATAATTCTTTGCACACTGCGCGTAGTCAAACGCATTTTCTCTCCTTTATTATCTTCATCAACTCCCTTGGAATAACGGATAAAAAGTGGTCGCCAATCATCACTACGAACCTCTAGATATCTTTGGACCCAATCAGCCGCCCTTTGCGACAGAAAAACCACTCTTGGTCGTCGTCCTTTCCCAATTACTCCAAATTCTTTCATTTTTAAATTCACTTGATCACGATTAAGGCTCACAAGCTCTGAAACACGCAGACCTGTAGAAAATAGAATCTCCAAAATTGCTTTATCTCTAAGTCCTTTTTCTTCAGAAATTAAAGGTTGAGCTAAAAGTAAATTAAGCTGCTCGCTGTTAAGAAACTTGATCGAGCGGCTATCATTTTTGGGCATATCAATTTTTTCTGGAGACAGTACTTGATAATCTCTTTTGGTCAACCATTTTAGAAAGGATCGCAAGGCAATTAGATAATAGCTTTGAGTACTCCTTTTCAATGGCTGTCCAAACTGATCTGTCCGGCGAGAAAGAAACAGGCGATAATTTTTTACTAGATCCAAATTAATCTTTTCTATGGTAATATCTGTATATTCTTGTTTGATAAGCCAATCAAAAAATTTATTTAAATAGAGTTTATAATTACGCAAGGTTAGGGGAGAGTAGTTTTTTTCAAGCTCCATGTGGTCTACAAATTCTTCGATCAAAAATTTTATTTGTTCCAGCGCCATTTTTAGCAAAGAAGAGTTTTAGCTGATAATATGAGTAGTTTAAAATCTAGACAGCTATATCAATACTTTTTTTAACTACCCTATTATAAAAATCAACAGATCAACTCTCGAGTAAATTATTTTTTAAAACAAAAACACTTTAGCAAATCTTACATACATTGTGCGACATATTTGCCCAAAAAACAAGCTTAAAATCTCAAATAAAATAAATCAAAATCAGATTAATCTCTAATCAATAATTTTATTAATTAAACTATTTCTCTTCCATTCTTTTGCCTGAAAAGGTTTCAAGTTTTTTAATTGATATATTAGCAAAAATAATTTTTTACTTAAACTAAGCTTAGTCACCAAAAGTCTTTAAATACTCTTAAAAAGTCCAGATATGGGAAAATTCATTAGAGCCATTCTAACGCACGCAAATTACTTTTGCTTACCTTTGTTCATCTAAATGATCTTGCTTTCTATTACAATAACTATCAAAGAATATCTAATTGATGCAATTTTTAAACAAGAAAGCTTTAATCTTATCTTGTGAATCTAAAATTTCGGGTTTTAAGCTAATTAGAAAATTTTTAAATAAAAACCAATAAGTCGGGTGATTTATTTTTAGAAATTACTGATAAATAAATATATTTAGCAAAATCAAAAATTTATCAATAATTTAAAACTGGTAAAAAATAAGCCCCTATCTTAAAACCATAACTTATGTCGCATAAGATACATTGTGCGACATAATAGATTTAAGAATATAAATACCCCTCCACTAAAAAGAGTACTCATTGCTCGTGTGTTTATTAATAGATTTAAATATCAAATAATAGATATAAATGATTATTTTATTTCTACTTCAAGGATGAAAACAAACTCCTCTGTTAAATCCATTTTTCCACATTTATAAAATAACAGAGGTCAACAGGCGAAAATAAGTATTTTAACCCTGTTTATCCTTAGGAGAAATAGTATCTAACTATATCATTTCCTCTGTTGACCCCATGCGAATATTTTACAAAGCTTTGCAATATTTAACTTAAGCTGCTAAAAAGCTATATCGTGAAAAGTCCTATAACTTTTTTGTGAAATATCACTCTCTTTTTATTACAGGATACTAAGTGGTGACACACTCCTCTGCTCCCTATTCTGCCTATCAAAATTTTTTTACCCACTACTCTGTTTTTTTCTTTATTAAATCAATATAAAACCTTGTTATTTTTATTTTTTTCAATTAATTAAACCAATTTAAACTACCGCTATCTAATTTCTTAATTATTTATTATAGGACTTATTAAATCTAATTAACTCCCCTATTTTTTAGTTATATTTTAGATATATTTTTTAAAATATGAAAAATATCTTAATATGACAGACTTTTATCATTATAAGGCTATTGATTTTGCAAAAAATCAAATTACCACCACTATCGCCACTGGACCTGTTGTAATTAATGACAAAAAAGAGTTTTTACTTCATATTTCTCCCAGTACTAATAAATACCAATTTGCCGGAGGAAGACTCACTGATACTAAAAGCTCTCAAGAAAATGTTATTTTTCGCCCATGGGAAGATATGAAAATTAAGGTTAAATTAATCCAAGGCTTTGAACCATTTGTGGTTGTGGATGAAATTGTAAGAGACGGTCAAAAAGAAATTATGACTTTAATTCATTATCTAGCATGAAAAAACTTTACCAAAGGAAAATAACTGTGGCTGATTTAGTTTACAGCAAATTAAAAAAATAGAACAGGAAAATAAAATTTCTTCACCTAATGTCAGACTTGCTTGTGAATATTTTTTAGAAATTAAATCTTAAATCAACATTAATCCTAATCCAACAATCACTCCGACAACGCCAATAATTTTTTGTAAAGTTAATTCATCTTTATAAAAATAAGCAGATAACAAAGTAATTAAAGAAATAGAGACAGCATTGATGGCATTAATATACCCAGGATTAGGAGCAAACTTATAACCTATTTGCATAAACAGATTGAAAAGCATAGAAAAAATTCCTATGAAAATTAAGATTAGCCAATTTTTGCACTCGATTTTAATCTCGATTTTTTTGAGTTTAATCTCAACAAGTGTGTAAAAAGCTACAAACAAATATGAGTAAAAAAGGAAAACTGGAATCGGGATTCCCTGGTTGATAAAATATTTAGAAACTAAAGCCAAAATTCCCCAAACAAAAAAAGCACCAAAAGCATATAGAAGCCATTAAAGCATAATTTTTTATTACATTTTTAATTTTTACTTTTGCATTTTCTATTGTGCTCCCCATTTTGCAGCAATCAAAACAATAACAAAAACTACAATGCCAACCTGGAGATATTCTCTAATCGTTTGTTTAAAAAGTCTTCCCACCATGGCTTGCTGAATAATCCCAAGACCAACATACATGAGCGTCACTAATGATAACGAAGCAATAATAATTGATAAAGGCCAAAAACTGATAAAAAAAGCAAGTTGCGCTAAAATCCAGGCAAAACCAAAGCTGTACCATAAAAGTTTTTCTGTCACTTTTTCTTCCAAATTAATAGACCAAATCCCTTGTAAGAGTAAAGGGAAAGCGATGATAAAAATTAAAATAGCGTTAAACCAAGGCATTAAACGAAAAGAAAAAACCGTATCAAAAAGGAGAAAGGCGGTAAATAAAGTCATGACAAAACCCAAGGCTTGAGCAGCTCGCAAAAGTTGAATAGTCCTAATGGCGGCGACAGTAAAAATATTCTCAGTTAAAAGTAAAGCATACATCCCAATGGCAAATAAAGTGATGAGAATGACTCTAACTAAAACTCTTTCTGGAAGAAGAAAGAAGAATAAACCTATTGAAGCTGTAAAAATAGTGGGCAAAATCGGTCCCATAATCCAGGCTATTTTACGAGCATCTTCTTTAATCGACCAGATAGAAAGTAAAATTGTGCAAATAGATAAAAAAGCAATCACATAATATCTTAGCGAAGCATCAACTATCTGAGTTAACAAAAGACCTAAAGAAAGGGAAACCGATACCAAAACAAATTTTTCTCTTTTTGGAATGGTAAGTTTAAAAAGTTTAAAATTAGATTTTTTTGGCGTTATAGTAGATCTTTTGAACGTCCTCATGATCATCAATAATATCAAAGAATTTTAGAAATCGATCAAACTCAGCTTGAGATAATTCAATATAAGTTTTGGGTAACATGATCACTTCTGCTTCTAAAACCTGATAGTTATTCTCTTTTAATTTTTGGGCAACTTCATGAGTTTGTGTACTTTCTACATACACATTTATTTGCCCATTTTCTATTTTACCAAAATCTTCTACTCCAAAGTCAATCAATTCCAATTGCAGTTCTTCTTCGTTTTTGGTTCCATCCAAAGCCAAAATTATTTCTCCTTTTTTTTCAAAAAAATAACTGGTTGATCCAAGACTTCCTAATACTCCTCCATGTTTATCAAACAAAGATCTTATTTCTGAGTTAGTACGATTTTTATTATCTGTCACACACTCAATCATCATGGCTATTTTTAGTGGACCAAAGCCTTCATACATTACTGATTCATAAACTGCTCCCTCTATTCTACCGGCTCCTTTATCAATCGCCCGGTCAATATTATCTTTGGGCATATTCGCCTCTTTGGCTTTTTCCATAGCCAGTCTCAATCTAGGATTAAAGTCCGGATTATCACTGCCGCCTCCCTTGACTGCGATTGCAATCATTTTGGCAATACGCGAAAAAGCCTTGCCTCTTTTAGCATCAGCAATTCCTTTATCATGTTTAATAGTTGCCCATTTTGAATGTCCTGACACAGCTAATTTAAAATGAAAAATTTAAAATTATAAAAAATCTTTTTAAACTTTTCATATTAATCTTATTTTTATAAAATTTTTAATTTTTGAATTGAACTTATTATATCTCTCTTGACAAAATTTCCCAAATTGAGTATTTTTAATTCCAATGGATCTGTCCAAACTTGCAATTCAAAAAGCACTCAACTTTCAATGGCAGCAAGCCATTAGCCTTAACGAAGAGATTTTAGCACAAAATCCAAATGATGTTGATGCTCTAAATAGAATTGCTCAGTGCCACCTTCAATTGGGCGATAAAGATAAAGCCTCAGCCTATTATCAACAAGTGATCCAACTTGACTCTATCAATCCTATTGCCAAACGTAATTTGGAAAAAATTAAAAGTCTTAATGGTAATGCTCATATTGTTGAAATTAAAAGATTAAATTTTATCGAAGAACCAGGAAAAACTAAAATTATTTCTCTGGTCAGATTGGGCGAAAAAGGGGTTTTGTCCTGTTTACAAAGCTGTTTACCTCTAAATATGTCTTTGAGAGCTAAAAGTATTTGTCTTTATTTTGGAAAACAATATGTTGGTCGTTTTCCTGATGATATAAGCAAAAAATTGATTCACCTGATTAAAAATAAAAATGAATATGAAGTTTATGTTAAATCCGTACAGAAAAATAAAGTTAGTGTCATGGTCAAAGAAATCAAAACTAGTAAAAGAAGCATGAAAAAATGTTCCTTTTTTATTGGCTAGTGGGACGGCTGCAATATTTTTGCCAAAAATCTTCTCCCAAAAAAACGGCCACATCTGCATGCAGAGTTTGCCCATCATCAACTGTAATCGGTAAAGCAAAATAACTGGCAAAAAAATTAACTACAGTTGGATTTTCTATTCTAGAATTAAGATAAATCATTGTTTTATCATGCAATTCATTAGCCTGTCTTACTCCCACCACGTCAAATCCGGAATTGGCAACAATTCGTTTGAACAAATTTGCCAAGCCACTATGATTGGTGCCATTATAAATTTCCCAGGTAAAATCCTGTTTTAAAAAATCAGGGTTGGCTAAATCCCGAAAAACCATTTTATCCAAAAAATCAAAATTGGTTTTTAAAACTTCACTTTGATCAGGCAAAGTCTCCTGGCTAAAAACCTTAGTCTGGCTTAGGTCTAAAACTTCCACCTGTTCAAAACGCAGATTGTTAACAAAAAAATAAAGCCTTAACAAATCCCAAGCAGTTAATTTAGTTTTTGCTTGCGCCAGAAGAGCTTTTAGCAGTAAAGATTTAGGTTGTTTATCTTTTCCTCCAAGATTGATAAGATATCCATCTGTCACTGAACCCAGAAATTGGGTCATGCTATTTTGCAAAAAAGAACCAAAATCCAAGTCTTCCTGCTTAGCTAATTTTTTAAGATTAAAAGTTTTATACTCTCCATAGCCATAAGCCGTCTCCAGCATGGCGTTTGTTGGCAAAAGCCACAATTTTGCCTCATTTAATTCCGGTGTAATTTTAAGATAAGCAAGTTGATTATTTTGTTCAACTGCCAGCGTTATTTGTCTTTTCCCATCCCAGATAGAATAATTTAAAGCCAAGTAAGTTTGATAAACAAAAAAACAAACAAGAAAAATAAGCAAAAAGATTAAGATAAATTTCCAGTAAGTTTTGTTTTTGAAATCAAAATGAAAATGCCTTAGAGTTCTTTTTTTCAATCTATGCATAAATTAATAATAGCAATAATGATTTTTAAATTACAGCTGAAA
>JAAZND010000054.1 GCA_012798485.1 Candidatus Beckwithbacteria bacterium
CAATTTGACTTTTTTTTACACCAGTACTTTTTTCTGTAGCTACACCCACTACTCTCAGTCTTTTTGTTTCGTCGTCTTCAGATACAATCAAGGTGGTAATTTTATTTGTACCGATATCAATAGCTGAATAAATATTAGCTTTTGCCAAGTTAAGGAAGTAATAAATTACAGATTCTAATCCTATCAGTAATCAGTAATTTACTATAAATAATTCTAAACTAAAATTTTAAAATTTGCACAAGTAATTTTATTAGATAGTTTATTTAATTATGGGATTATCAAATCTTAAGTCAACCAATTGATAATCAACTTGTTCTTCTTCTTTGTCATCTTTCAACTGTTCTTTATTATTCAAAATAAATTGCCAAGCATCAGCCTGTTTAAACAAATCCTTTTCTGCAGTAAAAAGAGCTTGATCACCAGAAAGCAAGAAAACTTCAATATTATCTTTGCTTTTAATATTGATATTTTTGATGGGAATATATGATTCCTCCAAAATATCGATTAATTTTAAAACATCCAAAACAGTCGGATTACTAATTTGCTCTCCAATGGCAAAGCTTTCATTAATTTTAATATTAATAAGGTCATCCCGATTCCCTTCAGCAAAAATCAAATTATGTTCATCGACAAGAAATTTCTGACCCAGACTATTTTCAAGACTTAAAATGGCTTTTCTTTTAATAAAATGGATTTCCAATTTGTCCGGAAAATTTTTTTTGAAAAAAACTTCTCCAATCTCCGGATAATTATTAAAAATTTTATCTTCAAAGCCAATTGAGCTAAAAGTGATTAGATTTTGCCCATAAAGATCCTGGCAGTAGGATTTGATATGAGGATTACAATTTTCGTTTTCAAATCTACAATCAATCGTTTTGATAGTTAAAAGCTGACTAAAAAAAACAAGGTATAAGATTAAAGTAATTATAAAAATACAACCGACTAAAAGCACAAAGCGCTTATGAATCCTGCTAAATAAATTAGTTAGTATAAGTTGGGGTTTATCATTTTGTTGCAACGACCTTTTGTTTTTTTTAGGCAGTTTAAACATAAGTTTCAAATTGAATTTCTAATATCTTCATAAATTAGATTAAGACTATTTTGCTTTATATGTTCTTTAATAAAATTATCAATTTTGTCTTCTTTTATCTGTTTACGAAGTAATAATTTAATGTTTTTTTTCATTTTTTCACTAGAAAAACTATTTTGTTCAATAATTTCACAAAGTCCTAATGATTTTAGTATTAAAGCATTTTTAAGTTGCTCCTGAGCATAAGCAAAAGGCAAAGGAATAGCTAAAATTTTTTTCTTAAATAAGAGTAAGTCATAAACTGTATGAGCACCACTACGCCCAATAACTAGATCAGCAGCTTGTAAAAATTGAGAAAAATGATCACTATAACTAAAAACCAAATAACTGGACTGATGATCTTTTGAAAGCGTTTCTCTAAGCTTTTGAAACTTGTTAAAATCTTGAGTTTGGGTATTATTACCTGTTTGATGAATTAAATTATAGTACGTCAACAAATAATCTAAATTTTCCTCTATAAAATTATTGATAAAATGGCAGCCTTGCTTACCTCCAGATATTAAAATCAAGGGTTTGTTTAATTTATTAAACTGAAAATTAAACTCTTTTTGCAGAAATTGATTAAGATTTTTTTTGCTAAAAGGAGTTAATTTTCGCTTATTTATCGGTAAACCCACAACCATAGTTTTGTTTAAATATTTAGCTGCCAATTCTTCCTGAGATTTCTCCCAAGTAAGATAAAGCCTTTTCACCAAAGGCAAAATTGTTTTATTAGCCAGTCCCATGGTGACTGTTTGCTCGTGTGCAAAACTGGGGATTTTATAAAAAAAAGCCGCAAATACTGGAGGAACTGCCAAAAAGCCACCAAACGAAACCACTGCTTCAATCTTATTTTTGGCAAAATAATGTAAACAAAAAAGAAACGCTTTAATGATTTTAAAATAAGAAGCTAAAGAAGCTCTATGAAATTTACCAGTTTCAAGATTGACAAACTTAATCTTATTTTTAGTTACTTCTAAATATTCCTGTGAATAACTTTTTTTATCAGCAAAACTATATTGATGACCAAACCAGATAATTAGATAACCATTTGTTTGAAATTTTTGCGCAAGGATTAAAGCGCTATTATAATGCCCACCAGTAAAAAGAATTGTTTTCATAAATTTATTGTAAATTATAAACTAAAAGATAGCTATCTTAAATTACTTTGATTTTTCTATATTTTTGGAAATATTTAAGAGAATTCCCATACTGGCAAGACAAACCACTAGTGAGGTGCCTCCATAAGACAAAAAGGGTAAAGGCACTCCTGTAAGCGGGACCAGAGAGACCATTGAAGCTAGATTCAAAAAAAACTGCACACCAATCCAAGAAGTAATCCCAAGAGCTAATAACTGGCCATATTTATCTGGGGCAGATTTGGCAATTTGAATTCCTTTATAAATAATAATGACAAAAACCATAACCAAAATTAATGCTCCAGCAAAACCCACCTCTTCGCCTACGATCGCAAAAATAGAATCAGAACTGGCTTCTGGTAAATATTGATATTTTTGGATTGACTGACCAAACCCCAAACCCCAAAGACCGCCACTCCCTAAGGCAATTAAAACCTGCTGAATATGATAAGAACTTCCCAAACTATCAGCATTGTAATCAAAAAAAGTTTTCAGTCTTTGCATTCTATAAGGCGAAGAAATAATAAGTAGTAATCCTAAAATTCCAGCACCAACAGCTGAGAATAAAAATTTGACCAAATCTGCCCCGGAAACAAAATAAAGAATAAAAGCTGAAGCCAGTAAAACAATAGCTGTCCCAAGATCTGGTTCTAAAATAATCAAGCCCAAAATAAAGCCAATCAGCAAAAAAAACTGCGCTAAAGTTCTTTTTTTATCAAGCCAGGTAGCTAAATAAATCACCAGAATAGTTTTAAAAGTTTCTGAAGGTTGAAAAGTAGAAATGCCCAAATCTATCCATCTTCTCGCTCCATAAACTGGTGGCATAAATAAGACTAGTAACAAAAGTAAAACATTAAAGACAAAAGCTATAGATATAAATTTTTTATAAATATGATAATCAATATGCCCCACAATCAAAAGTATGATCCAACCAAACAGAAAATAAGGGCCTTGAAATTTCAGGTAATGAAAGCGATCGGCAAAAATCTGATTAGCCTCAACTACCGACGCATCATAAACCATAATTAGTCCGAAAAGAGTAATGATGAAAAGTAAAAAAATCAGCAGAAAATCAGCTTTTTGTTTATTTTCTCTTCTGATCTTAAAATTTTTAAAAAAAGAACTGATTCTTCCCAATTTGCGTTTCTGGACAGTCTTATTGTTATTAGGCAAGGTTTTAAATTATAATTATTGACTTATAATTTTTTCCACAATTTGATTAAATTGATCACCACGATCAAACTCGTTTACAAACATACCAAAGGAGGCAAAACCAGGAGAAAGCAAAATTATATCTCCTGCATGCGCCTGACTATAAGCTGTTTCAACTGCTTCTTTTAAATTAATAAAAATTTGAGATATAAGCCTATCTTCAAAATTAAATTTTTGTAATTCCTGTTTTAACTCAGTTGTCCCAGTCCCCTCAAGTAAAATGATTTTTTTGGCAGTTTGCATAAGCGTCTTCACTAAGTTTTGCAGCGGCAGTTGTTTACTATAACCACCACCTATCCAAATTATTTTGTTGGCAGGAAAACTTTCTAAAGCAATTTGAGCTGCTATCGGTGTGGTTGCCGTAGTGTCGTTAATAAAAATAATCCCATTTCTTTCTCCTCTTTTTTCCAGTCTATAAGGCACACCTTGAAAGTTTTCTAAACTTGCTTGAATTTTTTCACGAGAAATATTTAAAATTTTCCCGAGAGTAAAAATTGAACTCAGATTTTGTTGATTATGTTTTCCTGGCAATTTTATTTTATAATCTTTAGGCAAAGCACTTTCATCAAAAAATAAAACCTGAGCTTGGCTTAAAGGCGCAAAACTTTGCAAAATTTGCTCTTCTTTTTTTAAAAGTAAAAAATCATTTGCATTTTGATAACAACAAATCGCGGTTTTATCTTTAATATAGTTTTGCATTTGTTCCTCAAAATTTTCACCTGCATAACTAATGAGATGGTCAGGATAAATCGAAGTGACAATAGCTATATGAGGAGATTTTTTTTCTAAATGTAAAGCGTGGAGTTGAAAATTTGATAATTCTAGGATAGCAAAATCTAAATCTTGAGAATTTTCTAATTGATTTAGAATTTCAGTATGAGGCACATTCCCGCCAAGAATTACTTTGAAACCATTATCTTGCAACATTTTAAAACAGGCATAAGTAGTGGTAGTTTTCCCTCTTGTCCCAGTAATACCAATAATCGGACAATCGCAGAAGCGAAAAAACAAGCCAATTTGCGTTTCAATTTGTTTGTCCAGCTGATAAGCCAATTGTAAAAAATGTGAGTCAGGGCTTTTGTTCCAGATATCCTGATTCACCACAATAAGATCAGCCCATTGGATATCTTCATCTCTATGTTCTCCTAGTGTTAGTGAGTAAGAAAAATTTTTTAATTGAGCCAAAGAAGGTTTCAGTTCTTTCTCTGTTTTTAAATCTGTAATTTTTACTTCTTTAGCATATTTTAAGAAAAACTTTGCACTATCAACTCCGCCACCCTGTAATCCCAGACCAAAAATTAAAACTTTTTGACGAGAGAGTTTTTCGATATATTCTTGAAAAGCTAAATTGGCCATATTTAAGAAGCATTATACTATTGCTAACCAAATTCCAAAAATGGCCAGCATTATTGCTGCAAGCCAAGCTCTTTGCACTATTTTAGGTTCTTCCCAGCCATAATCCTGTAAAAAAAGGTGAAAAGGAGAAACTTTAAATAATTTCTTACCTCTAAATTTTTTGGACAAAACCTGCAGCAAACTGGAAGTAATTTCTAAAACAAAAATCCCTCCTATAATCATTAAAGCCATTACTTTACCTAGTAAAAGCCCAACCACAGCAAAAGTGGCACCAAAAGCCAAAGAACCAACATCCCCAAGCCAGATTCTTGCTGGATAAACATTGAAATATAAAAAAGCAATAATTGAGCCAAGCCATAAAGCCAGGAAAAAAGATAAAGGTGTGTCCAAAATTGCAGCCGATAAAAACCAAAAAGCAAACAAAGCAATCATCATTAAGCCAGAACTTAACCCATCGAGCCCATCTGTCACATTCACGGCATTAGTAAAAGAAACTATCACTATGGCTGCTACAGGGACAAATAAAATACCCAAATCAAAAACGCCAAAAAAGGGAAGATAAAAAATATCTATCTTAAGATTAAAATAAAGCATTGAAGCAATAACAAAAGCTAAAATCCATTGGATCAAAAATTTGTAACGCATTCTGAGTCCAAAAAAACCAGTATTTTTAAAATTAAAAAATTTCATAATATCGTCATATAAGCCCAAAATTCCAAAAGAAATAAAGGTGAAAAAAATGACATTGATTTCTTCTTTAATAGGATAAACATGTGTAATATCAAGCCCTAAAAACTTTACTAGAGGAAAAAGGAAGGTAAAAAGTAAAGAGACAACCAGAATAATTAAAAAACCTCCACCCACCGGAGTTCCCTGTTTATGATTATGAAATTTATCAAAAATTGGAGTTGGTTTATCAAACATATCTTTAGTTTTTTGGGAAGCTCTGGTAAAACGAAATTTGTACAAAAGATTAATAAAAGGAACCAGTAAAACACTGGTAAAAGAAAAGGAAAAAATCAATAAACCTAATAACAGCGCAAAAGGACTGGACGGCGACTCTGGCAAATTTGGATTAAACATACTAATTAATAGTTTAACAAAATAATGGAAAAAAGTAATTATGACTTATATGAAGCAATAGGATTATTCTTTTTATTTAAATGAATTTGAGAATTAAAATATTGATTGGAATAATTTACAAAATTGGTGCCTTTTATTGAAAGATAAAAAAATAAATTGAACAAAAATTTGATAGCTAAATAAAAACCATAAATTAAGAAAGGAGTAAAAAAAATTATCTCACCTAAACTCAAGACAAAAACGTAGATAATTGGCAAAGCTGAAAATTTTACAATAAAAACAGAATTTAATTTCAGTAAATAAAAATACAGTAAAGTATATAAAGGCAATAAAAGCAGCAAAATCAGGATATTTAAAAAGCTGAGCTTCAATTTAGTTCTTTTATAAACTAAGAATAATTTTGGGAGAAAAAAATTATCAAAAATAAAAAGGTTATTAAATTTATTTATAAAAGTCTTTTGATTTTTGAAATATTCAATCCAAACACATAAATTAAACAAAAAACTTAAGAAGAAGAAAAAGAAAAGAAGGCAAGCTAAAAATTTGATGACCTCAACATAGGCCATTTTCCTCCTTTCTGCTATTTAAATAACTTTTTGTTTAATTAATTAAATTAGCTAAATTACTCTATCAAAATTTTAAAAATGCAATTCCTAAATTTAGTATAGAAAGTTTTTTAAAAAAATAAAAGAGGGAATTTTTTAGGCTCTGACAATATCTGCTCCGAGCTGTCGAAGTCGTTCATCCAATTCTTCATAACCACGATCGATATGAGAAATATTAGACAAAACTGATCGACCTTGAGCTATCAGCGAAGCAATCGTTAAGGTTGCTCCAGCTCTTAGATCTGGAATTTGATGATCACCAGCTTTAAGTGGTGTGGGTCCGATAATTTTAGCTGCATGCATATTTTGATCAGTTTCTACCCAGTCAAACTCATAATAATTTTCTGGATTATCAACGGAAGGGTTATAAAGCTCAATTTTAGCTCCCATTTGGTTGAGTTGATGAGTATACTGCAAACGGTTATTATGAACTGCTTCAATAATAGAAGATTCTCCTTGTGCCTGAGTCATCAAAATTCCCCAAAGTGGTTGCCAATCAGTCATAAAACCAGGTTCAGGAGCTGTTTTAATATCAGTAGCCTTAAGTTGACCATCATACCAAAAACGAATGCCATAATCAGAAATCTCAAACTTTCCTCCAGCTTCTTCTAGTTTTTGTAAAAAACATTCAAGATCTTTTTTGCAGGCATTTTCAACCACAATATCCCCCTTTGTTGCAATGGCAGCCACAGCATAAGAAACAGCTTCATTTCTATCTGGCATCACTCGATGAATGGCTCCTTTTAAATGTTTAACCCCATCAATAATTATCTTATCTCCAGCTTCCCTTTTAATCTTTGCCCCCATTTTATTCAAGAAAGTAATCAAATCATCAATTTCGGGTTCAAGTCCGGCATTGTCTATCACGGTTTTGCCTTCAGCTTTGACAGCAGCAATAATCATGGCTTCTGTCCCTGTGTGCGTTTTTTTATTAAAGCGAAAATGAGAACCAACCAACTGTTTACAAGCCAAATGAATATAATTATCTTTATATTCCACGTGGGCGCCTAGGCTTTTTAAAGCCTCCAAATGTCTATCAACTGGTCTTACCCCCAAACAGCATCCACCAGGCATAGGAATAATTGCCTCGCCTAATTTGGAAAGTAAAAAACCGGCAAACAAAGTTGATCCTCTAGATTTTTCGCCTGCAAATTGAGGCACTTGAGGATTATTGCTGCCATTGGTGCGAATAAATAAAGTTCTTTCTCCACAAGTAGAAATATGTAAACCTAACTCCTCTAAAGTTTTTTTTGTCACTTCCACATCACCAATATGAGAAAGATTTAAAAGTCTGGATTCTTGACCACTATCAGCCAAAGCAGCTGCAATCATTAATTTAAAGCTCGCATTTTTGGCTCCGCCTAAACGGACTGCCCCATGCAAAGGTTTTCCGCCATTAATAATAAATTGATCCATATAAATAGTTTTTTAATTTAATAAAAAATTTGTATATTAACTAAAATTCGTATATTTGTGATTACTATAAAAATATTACTTCTCTTTTTAAGGCAAAGCCAAATTTATCTAAAAATTTATTTTCTACCAATTCTACCAGAGAGAGAACATCTTTAGAAGTAGCTTTACCCAGATTTTCAATAAATCCAGCATGTTTTAAAGATATTTGCGCTTGGCCAATTTTTATTCCTTTTAATCCTAAAACTTGATCAATGATGTAGCCAATCGAACAACTTGCCAGAAAATGATCTTGTTGCTCTTTTTCTGATAAATTTTGCCAGATACAACCGGCACTATTTTGTGGCTGATTGATAATTTTTTTAGACACCCAATTACTATAAGTATTACGAGCAATATCAGAATTTCCCTTATAAAATCGTAAAATTAGGTTAAGTATAACTTTTTTATTCTCATGAAAAATAGAATAATCATAAGCAAATTTCAAGTCTTTATTTTTATAAACTTTAATTGAGCCATCTTCCTCTAGAACTTCTACTTCCATTACAAAATCAGAAAAGAAAAAATCTCCGCCATGAATATTCATAAAACAAGCGCCGCCTACTGTCCCTGGAATACCGGCAAACCATTCAAGGCCAGTAAAACCACGATCTAAACATTGCTGAATCAAAATATTTAATCTTGTCCCAGAGCCAACTTGGAAATAAACTTTTTGGGTTGTTTTATCAAAAGAAACTCCCAAGTTTTTAATATCATATTTGGCATTATCCAATTGCTTTAGTCTTGGAGAAATAGAGTTTAATTCTTCTTCAGAAAATTCTTGATCAATCAGTTTAAAATTATTAACTTCATTCTTAATGACTAAACCTTTAAAGCCAGTGTCAGGAAAAACCAAATTACTGCCAGCACCCAAAATAAAATAAGACAAATCAAGTTGTTTGGCAATTTCAACAGCTTTAATGAGATCAATTCTGGTTTTGGCTACATATAAATATTGAGCCGAACCACCAACTCTTATAGTAGTGTATGGTGCTAATGGTTCATTTTCTTTAATCTCTGGTAAATATTGTTTTAAATTCATAAAATTTGTTTTTCTATCACTTTGATAATCTCATCTTTATACTGATAAACATCACCAGCTCCCATAGTCAAGATAATTGTCTCAGCCAAATCCTTAGATTTTAAATAATTAATAACATCTTCTTTGTTCTGACAATAAAAAGCTTTATCGCCATTATCTTCAATTTTTAAAGCTAGCATTTCGCTATTAATTGAATTATCTTCTTTTTCCCTGGCTGAGGCAAAAATAGGAGCTAAAATTATTTCATCTGCATCTTTAAAGCTGCGAGAAAATTCTGAAAATAAAGCTTTGGTTCGACTATAAGTGTGTGGTTGAAAAATCACTAATAATTTTTTAGCAGGAAAAATTTGTTTAAAAGTTTTCAAAGTAGCTTTGATTTCCTCTGGATGATGAGCATAATCATCATAAAGTAAGGTTTTATCATTTTTATAAACCAATTCAAGGCGTCGATCCAAACCCATATATTCACTTAAGGCTTCAACAGTTTGACTAAAATCAATTCCCATAGCTCTACAAGTAAGCAAAACAGCACAGGCATTATAAATATTAAAAAGACCTCTTACTGAAATAACAAATGTTTCATCAATCATTTTATCATTCAAAGTTAATTTAAAACTATCAACCAAATCCGAAAAGGCTGGCTGAATAATCCTATATTCACCATAGTTTTGTCCATAACTAAAAATTTTAGCTTTGATCTGACTCATTTCTAAAAGTTTTCTCGGCAATTCATTTTCTGTATTAATAATCAAAGCTCCATCTTCTGGTAATTTTTCAACAAATTGTTTAAAAGCTTGTAAAGTTTCATTTTCATTATGGTAAACATCTGGATGATCAAAGAATAAATTAGGAATCACAATAATTTTGGGATTTTGGTAAAAAAATTTAGGATGATTATCTTTGAGAGAAGATTTATACTCATCAGCTTCAGTTATAAAAATATCGCCATTTAAATTATATTTTCCAGAACAAGTTAAAGATTTTATTTTGCCTACTCCAATCATATAACTTGGGTTTTGCTCCAAATGTTCTAAAACTGTGGCAAGCCAGGCCGAAATTGTAGTTTTACCTCCCACTCCAGCAACTGAAATTCCCATTTTTTTAGTATTAAAAAATAAGCCTAAAGCTTGAGCAAAAGATAAAACAGGAATACTTAATTCTTTGGCTTTTATTACTTCCTCGTTTTCTTCTCCCTGATGAGCAACAGTATAAACAAGAAGATCTGGCTGAATTTCTGCTATTTTTTCAGAGGAAAATCCGCAAGTTATAGAAATTTGACTTTTGCCCAAAATCTCATCTGTGACAAAACATTCCTCTGTATCACTTCCGCTCACCTGCATGCCAAAATCTCTGGCAATACAAGCAAGAGCTGTCATCCCTACGCCTTTAATACCTGTAAAATGAATTTTTTTAACTTTGGATAAATCCATAAGTTTATTTTATCATCATTAAGCTAATTCCATTGATACGTTCTTGTTTTTCTTTTTTTTGCTTTCTGTAAGAATGATATGAAGAAGCGCAAATTGTACAAATACCACAATCTTCAATATGATTTTTTAAAACACCAGCAGTAAAAAACATTTGCTTAATAAAGCCAACCAGATCTAAAAAATAGAACTTATCTTTTTGCTGAATAAATTCAAACCATTCTGGATTTTTCAATAACTGGGCATGCTCCTGATTTTGATTGAAAAAATAACAACACTGCCTAGCACAAGGACCAATGGCAATCAAAATATCTTTTGCCTGACTGCCAAAATTAGTTTCCATTGATTTAAGAGTTTTTAACCCGATTTTCAGCTTTGTACCTTTCCAACCAGAATGAACTAAGGCAATCACTTTTTGCTTCTGATCATAAAGAAAAATCGGCACACAATCAGCATGTTTAATAAGAAGAGCTGTCTTAACCTTGGCAGTCATTAAGCCGTCATAATTTTGATTTAAATATTTTGATTGAGAAGTTAATATTTTAGTTTTATCGCTATGAGTTTGCCGGCAATAAAAAAGCTGTTTGTGCTCAATCTCAAATTCTGTTTTTAAAAATTGTTGCGTTTTTTCAGAGATAATATTGCGATGTGAGGCAAAAACTCTTAGGCCATGATTCTTAGTCAAACTCAAAGCTAGTATGTTTGATGGGAAAATTTTAAAACGAAGATATTGCATAAATTAATTATGTTGCATTCTCAAATTAGCTTCTTCAAGTTGTTCATCTGTATTCACTCCAAACCATAAACTTTCATCCTTAATGCAAATAACCGAAGTCTTTTCTCTATTTTTATAAGCAATTTCTACAAGACTAGTAATATATTTTTCTTTTTTAAGTGGATCTAATTCTACTTTAGATAAACATTCCTCTAGAAATTTTTTACTAAAACAATAAGCTCCTAAATTAATCTCTTTTATTCTTTTTTCTTCTTCTGTGGCACTTTTCTCCTCAATAATTTTTTTTGGAAAACCTTTTGAATCTCTTTTAATTCTACCAAGACCTGTAGGATCATCTTTTTTAAGCGTTAAAAAAGAAAAAGCTGATTCGTTTTTCAATTCTTTATCAATTAAATCTTTTAAAAGGCTAATTGAATAAAAAGCACTATCATCAGCATTTAAAACTAAAATATATTTAATATTTTCCTTAATTTTTGGTAAAGCACATTCAATTGCATGTCCAGTACCAAGTTGAGGTTCCTGAATTGCATAGTCTACTCTATTATCAAACAGTTTGATAATTGATTGTCTTGCATAGCCTACAACTAATATGATCTGCTCTAAACCTAATTTTTCAATTTTTTCAACAGTGTATTGAATCATAGGTTTGCCATTAAGCCGTAAGACTACCTTATTTACTCCATCTTTTTTATTTTTGATTCTAGTGCCTTTACCAGCAGCAAGAACTACCGCAGCCACATTTTGATAATTTTTCATACAAAGTTTATTATACCAGTAATCATCTCGAAATTAATAATAATCTTTGCTAAAATCAAACTGTGAACTCTCAAATCAAAACTGCCATTATCCCCATAGCCGGTAAATGTAGCCGCTTTTATCCTTTTCAGGGAGAAGGTAATAAAGCTAATTTTCTTATCATGGGCAAACCTGTAATTGCTCATACAATTGAGGCTTTAATCAAAACTGGTATCACTTCAATTCATATTGTTAAATCTCCACTTGATCAACAAATTGAGTCAAATCTGGCAATTTATCAAGATAAAATTAACATTATTTTTCATAATCAAGACACTGCCAAAGGTACAGCTGATGCAATTCTGCAAGTCAAAGGATTAACGGATCGTTTTTTACTTATCAATCAACAACAAATCAATATTGATGAACAAATTGGAATTTTAGAAAAATTTCTACAACAAAATAATTTAAATAATCAAGATTTGGTAGTTTTTTCTCAGACAGTAGATAATCCTAGTAAATATGGTATGTTGGGTTTAGATGGGATCAAAGTTACTAAAGTAGTGGAAAAACCTGTAAATCTGGATGGATTAAGTAATCAAGCAATTAGAGGAATTTATCTTTTAAATTCAGAATTTTTAGATACTATGGCCAAAATGCCTCCTGAAGAATATTTATTAGAAAAGTGTCTTGATCTGTATGCCGAGCAACATAAACTTTTTGCTTGTGAAACTAATATTAAATCTCCCACTTTAAAATTTGTCTGGGATATTTTCACAATATCAGAAAAATTATTCGAAAGATATAATAAAGAACCACAAATTAATCCAAATACTTTTATTCATAAAACCACAATTATTGAAGGTCCAGTAGTGATTGAAGAAGGTGCTTCCATTTATGAATACGCTCTTATTAAAGGGCCGGTTTATCTGGGCAAAAACGCCTTAGTTGGCAGTTATTGTAAAGTTCGTAAGGGATCAATTTTGGAAGAAGGAGCTCAAGTTCAATCTTATGGCGAAATTTCTCATTCTTATATCGGAAAAAACACTCATATTCATTCAGGTTTTGTTGGCGATTCCATCATTGGGACTAATAGTAGAATTGGGGCTAATTTTATTACTGGTAACCGCCGTTTAGATAGAAATAATGTCAAATGTTTAGTCAAAAATGAATTAAGAGATACCGGAAGCTCTTATCTGGGTTGTATTATGGGTGAAAATAGTAAAATCGGAATTCACTGCGGTACTAATCCAGGTGTTATAATCCCTGCACAAACTAAAATTTTACCAGGCACAATAGTTACTAAAGATACAAAATATGAATAAACCAGTTTTTGTTTTTGATGTTGATAAAACTCTCACCAATCTTAAACGCGAAATTACTCCTAGGACTCAAACAGTATTAAAAAAATTACAACAAAAAGGCTATGTCACTGCAGTTGCTACCGGCAGGAAATTTTCAACTCTTATCAATTCTGTGATGCCATTTTTCCCTCCAGAATCTTTGCATATTGTTGCTGGAGGAGGAGAAATTGTCAAAACCAAAGGGGATGTTGTATGGCAAAAATTAATTCCTGAGAAATATTTAGAGCTAATTTATGAACTAGTTAAACAAAATGGCGGTGACATTTTTTATAGTAAAGGAGAAGATTATTTTATCCCAACTCGTTTAAGTAATACTTTTAAAAATGATCAAAGAAAAATTAAAGTGAAAACTTTTACCTTAAATACTTTTAACAAACTTACTGAAGTGACGATAAATGGTGTGACGGAAAACTTAAAAACAGAATTAAATAAGATTGAAGATCTGACCAAAAAATATATGACTAGCTACAATAATCTTCCTTATGTTGATATCACCGCCAAAGAAGTCAATAAAGCAAGTACTCTCATGATTTGGGCAGAACTTCAAAAAATAAATCTTACAGATATTATTTCTTTTGGGGACAGCCAAGGTGATCTGGAAATGCTACAACTAACTGGTAAAGGTATTGCTATGGGAAATGCAACGGATGAAATAAAAAGTATTGCTCATGAAGTTATCGGCCATACTGATGAAAATGGCTTAGCTTTATATCTGGAAAAATATCTTTAATTAGGATTTTAAAATTTTTAATAATTTTTCTGTCAATTTAACATTATTATGTCGTAGTAAACTGCGATGCAAAGCATCTCCCGCCTGTTTAACAGCGGCAACCGTAGAAACAAAATCTTCCGAAATCACCTTATAGTTTTTTCTATCTAAATCATCTTCTACTGGAAATTCATTGCTTTCTTGATAAAGTTTAAGTGCTTTGGCTGGAATCTTACCAGAATTGATCAAAACATAATCAGGATTTTTACCAAGATAATTTGCTATTTCTTTGACATGATCAGAAGCTTTATAATTGCATGTCTGAGTAAAACAAGTCATCAAATTAACTACATAAACGATCTTAGCGTTTGTAGCTCTAAATGCTTTTTGAATGCCCGTAACAGCAAAATTGGGTAAAATACTAGCATAAAGATCTCCTGGGCCAACAACAATTAAATCTGCATTTTTAATACTTTCAGCTGCTTTTTGATAAATTTTAGCTTTTGGAGTCAGAGAAATTTTTTTGATTTTTTTGCCGTCAGAATTACCTGGATTAAGCTGATCTTCTCCTATTAAAATTGTTCCATCTTCATATTCAATTACCAACTGAACATTAGTCTCAGTAATAGGATAAATTTTACCTTCAAGTTTAAAAATCGACTCGGCAATTTCCAAAGCCTTGGCTGTAGATCCAGCCATATCTTGCAAAGCTGTCAAAATTAAATTTCCCAGATTATGACCTTTGAGACCATTTCCTTGAGCAAAACGATACAAAAGTAAGTCTCTGATCCATGTTTGTTCTTTCTCTTGAGCGAGAGCTGCCAAAGATTGACGCAGATCTCCTACGGGCTGAAAACCAAATTCATCTCTAAGTCTACCTGTGGATCCACCTGAATCAGCTACAGATATCAAAGCGGTAATATCCAGTTCGTCATTTTGTTTTAAACCAGAAATAACCACTGAGGTCCCAGTTCCTCCACCGATAACGACAATTTTATTGTTTGATTTTGCCATATTTTTTTAAAATTTTGCTAACACCTTCCTGATCTGTCCAAAGACATTCTTTGGTTCCATAACACATAGATCTTTCATGTCCCTTACCAAACACACCAATGATATCATTTTTTTGAGCAATTTTAATAGCAAAAGCAATCGCTTCTTCTCTGTCGTTAATTTTGACATAAACCGGATATTTAAATTTATCTTTAGCTTGAATTTCTTTTTTGCTCATTTCCTGTCCTCCGCCTTTTATAGCCCAAGTAGCAATTTCTTCGCTAATTTTTTCCACCCCTTCAGTCCTAGGATCTTCAGCCGTAATAATTGTAATATCAGCAAATCTTACGGAAACTTCGCCCATTTTGCGACGATTATGATCTCTTAGACCTGCACAACCAAAAATTGCAATCAATCTTTTTCTAGTCTTTTTTCTTAACTCTTGCAAAGCTACTTTCAAAGCATTTGGAGTGTGAGCAAAATCCACAATTACTTTAAAATCTTCATCATACATAACCTGCATTCTACCCAAAACTCCAGCAAAATCTTCTAAAGAAGCTCTAATTTTTTCTTCTTTTATTCCCAGTTCTTTGGCAACCGCAGCTACCGCCAAGGCATTCAAAATATTGTATTCTCCCAGCATTTTTAACTTCACGCTGAAATTATTTTTATTCAATTCTCCATCTTTAAGACCATAAGTTAAAATTTTCCCAGAAGCAAATTTTTTTAAAATTGGATATGACTTATCTTCAATATTTAAAACTGAGAATAAAACATTTTTAAACAGTTTCCCTTTATCCAAAACATATCTTTCCCAAGTTTTATGATAATCAAGATGATCCTGGGTAATATTCGTCACAATTGCTCCAAGATATTTCACTCCCCAAACGCGAAATTGAGCCAAACCATGAGAAGTAGTTTCCAAAACCACATATTCATAGCCTTTATCTGCAATTTTTTGAAGAAGTTTTTGCAAAGCCCAAGGAGCAGGAGATGTCACATGAAAACCAGTGTCAATTTCTTCATCGCCAATTTTGGCCGAAACTGTCGAAATCAAAGCTACTTTAAACCCATTCTCATGCAAAACATGATAAAGCATTGTGGCAGTAGTGGTTTTGCCATCTGTGCCTGTAACACCGATAATTTTTAAATTTTTTGAAGGAAAATGATAATAAAGATTAGCCAAAATAGCCTTCGGTAAATGCCAAGCATAATTTACTAAATAATTAGGGATAAATTTACGCAAAGAAAACATAACTTATTATAACTTATTATGGTTTTTTACCAAAACATAAGTCACCGGAGGCAGAATAACTAAAGCAAGCAAACCAAATAAAGTAAAAATTAATTTTGTACCATATAAACTTTGAATTTTACTGCCTAATAAGACCACAATAATATAATATAAGGTTCATGACTAGTTTAACCATATAAAAACGGTATAAAATCAAGTCATGACAAATAAAAATAGATATAAGAAACTTGCGCATATTTCGGAGCAAAAATTTAGACAATTACTTAGATATTTTGCGTTAGATATTGAAGC
>JAAZND010000055.1 GCA_012798485.1 Candidatus Beckwithbacteria bacterium
GCTTCAATATCTAACGCAAAATATCTAAGTAATTGTCTAAATTTTTGCTCCGAAATATGCGCAAGTTTCTTATATCTATTTTTATTTGTCATGACTTGATTTTATACCGTTTTTATATGGTTAAACTAGTCATGAACCTTAAATTTTTTTTATAATTTAACTTCTACTTCGGTCGAAGATTAAACTTTTTTCTCCTGAGTTGCTTTTTTGATACTGTATTCCAAATTAGTCAGCTTTCCATAGAGCTCTTTGTAATCTTTTTGACTTACCAGTTTTCTTCTCTTAGCTTTATCAAGCCATAAATTGGCATCGATTAAATTTTCAATAGCAAGATTGAGATATTTTATTTTTACTTTTTCATTGGCAAGCAAGGCAGTTTTACCAAGGTTAACCGAAGCATCATCAACACATTTTAAGAAATATTGACCAATAATTTGTTTATCAAACACAGACCAAAATTGAATAATCTGCCAGGTAAAATCGGAGATTTGGCAGGATTGCTGATAAATACTAGAAAAAATATTCATTCTTGATGATAGTATACAAAAATTTAGACTTTTTTGTTTTGGAAAAATAAAATTCCAAGCAGGATTGAAGATAAACCAATAGCTAAAATAGCCAAACTAATTTTTGTGTTTCCGGCTGCTGGCAAATCTGGAAGATCTTCGTTTTTGGTGAAAGTGGGAATTTCTTCTTCCTCTGTTGTTTGCTCTTTTGCTATCGTTTCCTGATTGGCACTTTCCGTATTTTGTGATGCTAGGTTTTCCGTATTTCGCTCTATATTATTTTCATTTTTAATATTTTCGGTAATCTCTTTTTCTGGACAGATGCAAGTAGTTTCTTTTAAGCAATCTGTATTAAGGCATTTTTTATTTCCCTCGAAATTGAGACATTGCAGATTTTCTGCGCAATCTGAGGAGTTTTCACAAGTTTGTCCACAAACGAGCTTATCAACAGTTGGTGTATGAGTAGAATTAGTTGCTGTAGTTTGAGTTTTTTCAGCTTGTTTTTGATCCTGATTTTTCCCAAGATTTAAAATATAAATTGATCCAGTAATAATAAAAAGCAGAAGAATAGCAAGAGCAATAAGTGAATAAATAAATTTAGAATTTATAGCAGGCATCTTAAATTTTATTGTGGATGATTTTGGGCAAATTTACAAGAGATAAATTATCAGTTTTACTATCCTTTTAAATCCTTCTGCCTGATTTCATCATACTTCCTGCTTTACAAAGGAGGATATTTTTATTTAATCACAATTCTGCCATCCAAAACTCGAACCCCTTCTCCTTTTGGCAAAACCATCAAAGGATTAATATCAAGTTCGGTAATTTCAGGGAAATCAGCAAGAAGACAGGATAATCTACCAAGACACTCGATAATTTTTTCTTTATCCATTTCGGCCTTACCTCTGACACCATCAAAGATTTTTTTGGATTTAATTGATTGCAACATTTTTTGGGCATCTTGTCTGGTAATTGGAGCGATGCCAAAAACGACATCTTTGAAAACCTCGACATAAATACCACCTAGACCAAACATAATCATGGAACCAAGCATTGGATCTTTATTGGCTCCTAAAATTACCTCAACTCCATTTTCTGGGGCCATTTCCATTAACAGTACTCCCTCGAGTTTGGCTTCTGGTTTATGTTGAGAAACCGTAGTCATTATTTCTGCAAATTTCTGCCTTATATTATCTTTATTAATATTAAGTATTACTCCACCAACATCAGATTTGTGTAAAATATCTGGAGAAACAATTTTCATTGCCATATTACAATTAAATTCATCAGCTATATTTTGGACTTCATCAGCGTTATGAGCTTGTTTTGATTTTAATAAAGGGAAATTATATGCTTGGAAAATTTCTAAAGCCTGAGATTCCGGAAAAGAGTTTTGGCCGTTTTGTCTGGCTGTATCAAAGATTTGCCTGACTTTTTCTTTATTAATATCATCAAAATAAAAATATTCATTATTACTGATTTGACTTTGGTTGACAAATTTACCCAAAGTAGCTAAGCTTTTGGCTGCAGCTTCTGGAAATTCAGTCGTCGCAACATTATTTTGTTGGAGTAAATTTACCCCACTTGCCACACTTTCTTTACCCATGAAACAAACAGTAATTGGTTTATCTGTAGTTTGTTTAACCTTGATAATTGCCTGAGCTGTAGCCTCGATTTCGGACATAGATTGAGGAGTTAAAACCACAATAATGCCATCGACATTCTGATCAAGAACAAGATTTTGCAAAGCTATTTCATAACGGTCAGCTTTAGCGTCTCCCAAAAGATCGATAGGATTATGAGTATTAGCGGCAGGAGGAAGGTTTTGTTTTAGTTTTGCTTCTGTTTCTTCACTTATTTTTGCTAGATTCATTCCGTTTTCTACAACTTCATCAGTAGTCACAACACCAGGGCCGCCAGCATTAGTGACAATGGCGACATTGTCCATTTTTTTCAAGGTATTTTTACTAAAGATTTGAGCATAGTTAAAAAGTTCAGAAATTGAATTTGCCCTAATGATGCCAGCCTGAGAAAAAAGCGCCTGATAAGCACTGTCGCCACTTGAGAGAGAACCAGTATGAGAAGCAATTGCACTTGCGCCGGCTTGAGTTTTGCCAGATTTTAGAATAATAATCGGTTTTGGATTAGTACCTTTGGTGACTTTTTTACAAAGTTCAATCAATCGTTGACTGTTATTTAAGCTTTCTGCATAAATTAGAATCACTTTGGTGTCTGGATCACTACTTAAATATTCAATTAAACCCAATTCATCGACATCGGCCTTATTGCCAATAGAAATAAACTTGGAAAAACCAATCTTCATATTTCTAGCATAATCAATCACTGAAGTACATAAAGCTCCAGATTGGGAAATAAAAGCGACATTTCCAGCTGCTGGCATTAAAGCTGCAAAAGAAGCATTGAGTTTAATTTGAGGATTAATAACACCAAGACAATTGGGACCAATAAGAGCAATATTATTTTGCTTACAAACTCTGACAAGTTCGGTCTCTAATTCATAATTACCAGCTTCCTTAAATCCCGCAGAAATAACTGCTACGGCTTTGACATTATTTTTCGCTGTCTGAGCAATTACCTGAGGAACAAATTGAGCAGGAATACAGATAATTAATAGATCAATATTTTCATTAATTTCGCTGATATCATGATAAACTTTAAGTCCAAAAAGTTCATCGGCATTAGGATTGACTAAAAAAACTTTACCTGTAAAACCACCAGTAGCCAGATTTTTGGCAATATCATTGCCTACAGTTTTTTCTTTGGTAGAAGCCCCAATAACTGCAATCGACTGTGGATTAAAAAGTTGATCAAGGTTTGTTATTTCCATTTTAATTTAAGAAATTAGTTATGAGATTATTCTCATTTTACTTCTTTTTTAAATTTTAATAAATAGAATTAGTATGACACAGTCGTCTTATTTTAGATAGCTTATTTGGGATTTTTATTCTTCAGCTTCACTTTCTTCGACAATTTCTCGCTTGCTATTTTTTTCTTTGAGATATTCCCGAAACATAGGAAGAGCGGAAATAAGAATGATAGCCACAATGACAAATTCGAAATTATTTTGAACAAAAGGAATATTGCCAAAAAGATAACCTAACCACAAAAAAAGTGTCACCCATAAAAAACCACCAATAACATTGTAGCTTAAAAATTTAAAATAACTCATTTTGCCAATGCCAGCCACAAAAGGAGCAAAGGTGCGAACAATAGGTACAAAACGGGCGAGAATAATGGTTTTCCCGCCATGTTTTGCAAAAAATTTTTCAGTTTTTTCTACATGTTCTTTTTTAATCAGAGGTATTTTATTTTTTTCAAGTAGTTTTTTACCTAACAATTCTCCGATCCAATAATTGACAGTGTCTCCTAAAATTGCAGCCAAGACTAAAATTGGATACATAAAACACATTTTGAAAGAACCAGCAGCGGTAAAAGCGCCCGCAGCAAAAATGAGCGAATCACCAGGAAGAAAAGGAACGATGACTAAACCAGTTTCGATAAAAATGATTAAAAAAAGTAAAATATAAGACCACATGCCAAACATTTGGATAATTGTCTCTAAGTGTTTATCAATGTTTAAAAAAAGATCAATAATTTGTTTTAAAATTTCTAACATTTTAAATTTGGTTTATTAAGTTTGTGAAAAGCAAAAATTTCGTTCTTAAGATAAGTGATTGACTTTACAAACTTTATAACAGATTTGTTTTTAACATAAATTATTCTACTTGATTTTGTAGCTTCTGCAAATAGAGATATTGAGCAATTAGGATTTGATTTTGAGGAAATCTTGCCAAAGCTTCTTGTTCTAAAAAAAATTTCGCTTCGTTATATTTTTGCAGTTTGATTAAAATGGCACCATAATTTTGGAAAGCTAAATAATAATTGCCATTATCAATCGCTTTGTGGTAGAGATTTTTAGCTATTTCCAAGTTTCCTTCTTTTTCATACATAGCACCAAGATTATTCCAATTGGTCCACCAATGAGGAGCAAGAACCGTGGATTTTTCAAAATGGACTTTGGCTTCAGTAAATTTTTGATTCCGGTAAAGTTCAACACCATAATTATTTTCCAGATCAAAGGCATTTTGGGAAATTTGGATATCATGACTATAAAGTTTAAGCCCATTTTGCCAATCAAGAATTCTGACAAAAGTCCGAGCTGAAAAAAGACAAAGAATGATTAAATTTAAAATAAGAAA
>JAAZND010000056.1 GCA_012798485.1 Candidatus Beckwithbacteria bacterium
CGAGCCCCGAACCGCATACGCTGTGTTGTCCGACCCGAGCGAAACGCAGTGTAGCGAGAGCGCAGCGTGGTTTGAGTTGGGCAGTGGCGGACATGGATTATTTGATTAACGCTTTATTGCCGTATTTATTAAAATACTTCATCAGCTCAGGCTCAATAAATTTATTTAAGTACGAAATATTTTGAAATATATCGATTTCGCTGTATTTCGCTTTGCCCACTCTACAATGATACGCGGTTTTTACTAAATCGGAATACACATCAAGATTTAACTCTTTAGACAGCGAAAATATTTCGTCATATGATAAGGCAAATTTTCTTTTTTTCAAAATCAATAAACTTTTTGTTCCGAATAGACATGATTTATAGAATTCCAGAGATGTTGTTTTGAAATCTCTATTGCGGTGAGAAATTAGCGCGCCCAGAGCATAACCTATGTTAAACCTCAAATCTTGCATAACGTCAACAACGGTTATTGCCGGAGCTTTCATATTCTCAACAACTTTCTCGCCATGCAAAGTCTTGCCGGCAGAAACCAGCTCACGAAGATAAATGATTTTTTTGAAAAGGAGTATCTATAATTCCATTTTTAAAATCTTCCAATCTGAACGGATAGATATTTATGCCGTCTTCACCGACGGCTTTTTTAAGTTCACTTCTGCTAAAATATCTATCCGTTGGAATTAAAACGCCGATTTCAAAATCGCTCCTTTTCAAAAAATCTGCTCTGGCGCGCGACCCATAAAGGAACACTGATACAGGGTCGCAGGTTTCAATTATTTTTTTTCAAAATAGTATCGAGTTTTTTCATCATATTAAAAGAAAATTTGCCGATTTATAAATTTATTGAGCCGTTTATCCGTACTGAGCCACTGCCTAATTTTGTACAACGTTTTTAGCGTATCTGATGTTTCGCTCTGCCCATCGTCAACATTTTTTAATAGTCAGAGCGAAATATGGAAGAGTGCCGAGCTGAGGCATTCTCCAGATAACTGTGTTATACACCCCGAAGAGCGCAGCGTGATCGCAGCGTTAGCGGAGACGTAATAAAAAGTCAATTTATCATTATTCTTATTTTGGCAATTTATTCCTTAGTTTCTTTTCTTTGTAAAAATCTACTGGGTGAAAAACCAACCCCTTTATAATTTCTCTTTTGCCATTTATCTTCAACTTTAACTTCTCCACTGAAGACAATAACTGGATGGCTATTACCTTGTTCATCGGGATCGGACATTTCAAATCCAACAGACATGTTCCGAATCTTGTTATAGTCAATCATATCTGCAAGTTGTTCTGCATCAGACTTGTCGTATCCACCTTTTTCTAGATTTGTTACTAATTCTTTATATATTATCCCCTTTGCGTGTCTTGTTAATTCAATTTTTGTTGAGCCTTTTGTTGAGCCAGTCAAATAAGCTTCGAGTAGGTCTCGTTCTTGACCCTGAAAAGCGTCCAGTAGCTCTTGCTGTTTATGGTTAAATTGTTTCCTCTCAAAATTTGCTTCCGTCATATTTTTCACCTCCTTTAATTGCCAAAATATATCAAATTGGCTTTTTATTATGGCGTATAACGTTTCTGGCTATGCGATGTTGCGAAGCAATATGGGTGAAGCGAAGCGAAACCGCATAGCCAGTGTTATATGATGTTTAAACCACCATTTTATTTGTTATTTATCCCAAAAACGTTTGTTGTTTTCTTGTTCTTTTTCCTTTAATGCTTGAAATAGATCTATCTTGCAGGTATTAGCTAAATCTAGCAGATAAATAAAAACATCAGCCAATTCGTGTTCAAGTTGAACATATTTGTCTTTTTTATTTTGATCTATTTTTAATCTAACATATTTTCTCAATGCTTTTGCAAGCTCTCCAACTTCTTCTACCATTAAAAGCATAATATCAGCAGGTGCTTCATCATCAAATCCACGCTGAACAACAACATCATGAATGTAGTTTTGTAAATTTTTTACTGACGAACGATTATTTATTGTTTCTATTAAATTATGTTGATTCTCCAATAATTCTTTTTGAATTTCATTTGGTGTAGCAATCTTTCCTGAAAAAAGTTTCAAGGTAAAATCTTCAGATTGCTCTTTTGTATAAATCGGTTTTCCTAATGCAAGAGCCCAACCTAATTCAAGTGTTGCTGAAGCTCCAATATATCCATCTAAATTATATACATAGAGAGCATCTGCTCTTTCAATTGCATCAAGATGACGCTGTTCCAAAGTTTTTGGATCATTAGTATCATCAGTTTCTAAAATAACAAACTCATGATCGGGATTTACAACTTTCGAAGGTTTTGGTGAAAGAACTTGTATATCCAAACCTTCAAATTCTTTTATTACTTTTGAAATACCTTCAAAATGTTTCCTAAAAGAACCAGAAACAACAATGGATAGTTTTTTTGGATTGTTAGTAGTCATAATATTTTAAATTAAGAATTAAAAATTTATAAAGTTTTTGGGATAAATTTCCTTTTATGATGATTTAAATTTCATATAACTCGTTTATATACGAACTAATCTAGATAAAACACTAATATTTGTATGATATCTATTTTATTTCTTCCCGTTTTCTTTTTTAAATTTTTTATATGAATCTTCGATGATTTTACCGACAGTGTCTTTGGCTCCAAGACCAATGGCCAGTCCAAAACCGAGAGCGAGCATAGCGACCATGCCAATGAAGAGAATATTAATCAGAGTTTCGGCAATGCCAAGCTCAGTCAAAGCTGCCATAGTGGCAAAAACTACAACCAGATAGCTAGCAATTTTTCCCAATAATCTGGCAGTTTTTAGGTCGATTTGAGCCACAGCGCCTTTGACTAGACTTTCCACAATCCCAGCCAAAAAGACACCAAGAGCCAAGATAAAAATAGAAGCAATCACTTTTGGTAGATAATTTAAAAAGCCATTAAGAATCGAGGAAATAGTATCAAGCCCAAGTAAATTGATGGCAGCAACAGAAAAAATTAGAACCACCAGCCATTTAAAAATCGCAGCAATAATCTCTTCCAGCTTAGTTTTGATTTCAGCGTTTTGTAAAAATTCCTGCAATTTGGTTTCTTTGGCAATTTTGGAAAGATTGATTGATTCCAAGATTTTGACAATCAGTTTTTTGAGCCAATTGGCAAGTAAAATCCCGACCAAAAATACCAAAATAGCGCCTAACAATCGAGGAAGAAAAGAATAAAAAATCAGAAAAACATCATTCGTGGAATTGATCATGGCATCTTGCAAGGTTATAGCTGTGAGCATATTTTCCTTTCTAAATAGATTAGATCTATTTTGAGGTTTATTAATGTATCCTTATTGTCTTAGAAAATAGGCTTAAAGTCAAGAAAATGTTATAATATGCCTGTCTTAAAGCAGAACAATGGCTCCGATTACCAGTTTTGGGAAATCGGAGAGGAAAGTCCAAGCAGCTGGAAGCAAGGTGTCCAATGTAAATTGGATGTCTTTTTTTAAAAGATCAAGTTAGAGCAACAGTGACGATTTTTTCCCCGCATTTTGCGGGGTGAGAAAGTGAAACGTTGACTAATAGTCAAGTTTTTTGATCGTAAAGATCAAAAAAATGGCAATCCTCCCTGCTGCAATCTCCGACCGACTCGTTATCAAGATGCTTCCCTGAGAGTCGAAGCTAGAGAGCTTAGAGAAATCATTGTCAAAACAGAACTTGGCTTACTCGCTTTAAGACAAAATTGAATATAAAGAAACGGCTTTTAGCCGTTTTTTAATGGGTTTATATTTTGTATATTGAATTATTCTTTAGGTTTATTAATCCGATATAGTTGTTTTAGAGGAATACGTTCTCTATTTACTTTGCAAATTACTTTGCAAAAAGAGCCATCATTAGGTTTTACTTCTAACATATGGCAATTAGTTTCTTGTGGATCTGTAAGAGTTGCATCTGAATCGTATTCTGGGCTCGAAATAACTATACAATAATCTCTTTTTATAGGGCATACAAAATCGGGCTCACCTTCTCCAATTGGCATATAGTTCCTCCTTTTTATTTTTTAAATAAAATTTGAGGCGATTATATTATTATTATTATTATTAACAGTCAAATTTGATTTAAAGGAAATGTTTTTTTGATAAAAATATTTTGGAAATGATTATTTAGATATATTCCTGCCTTCGCAGGAATGACACAGAAAGGAGGTTTTTACAAAGAAAGATCTTGAAACAAGTTCAGGATGACAAGGTTGGAAAGATTTTATGTTGGCTTATAGTTAGTTCGGAAAGACAAAGAAGATCTGTTTTTATAGATTCCTGCATACGCAGGAATGACAAAAGAAATTTAGCTGATTTTTCTGACTTCAGAAAGTAGAAAACCTTCGCAGATGATACCTTTATTATTGAGTTCTTTATCAAGATCCTGTTTGATTTTGGCTTCAATTTTGGAGCGATAAGCTTTGAGCTGATCAAAACTGACTTCAGAAATAACAGCCAAAATTTTGCTGCTGGACATTGGGCGGACAACTTTGGAAACAAAATTATCACCAATATTTTCCCAGATTGTAGGAGCTTTTTGCTTGTTAATTTTAAAAAGAATTGACCCTTCAATTTCCACCTCAACTCCATCTTTGGTCACCCCAATCAAAGATTTGCTTCCCAAGATTTCTGGATCATCGACATTAAAATTTTTACTGATATTGTATTCAAGAATTTGGGCATTAAATAATTTAGCTACTTGCCAAAAAGGAATTTTAAGATGAAGTCCAGGTCCCCAGGTTTTGGAGAGGACGCCTCTACCTCTGTCGTAGACACAGGCAATATGTCCAGGAGGAACAGAAATAAAGAAGCCGCCAACGACTTCGTCAACAAAGAATGAAACTACTAAGCGATCAAAATCCATATTTTTTTGTTTATTTATTTGTTAATAAATATCCTATAATTATAACATAGATTTTCCATTTTGCCAATTATCTTTGTGTATAGATTGTCGCGGGTTTATAAAGTAAAGTCAATGGAGAAAAATTCGTTTTAATTTGAGACATAAATTGGCTGAAAAAAGAATTTGATTGATATTCAACTACTTTAAAATCCTGAATATTAGCGAGAGATTTAGCCTGATAAACAGCTTCATCAAGATTACCAAGCGAATCAACTAAATCCAAATCCTTGGCTTGTCTGCCAGAATAAATCTGGCCATTAGCAATACTTTTGACAAATTCGACTGGCAGTTTGCGACCTTCACTCACTCTTTGGACAAAAAGATCATAGGTGTTAGTATTAAGATCTTGAATAATTTTTAACTCTTGTTCTGTGATAGGTCGGCTGTCACTTAAAATATCTTTGTATTCTCCAGTTTTGAAAGTATTTTTTTGAATTCCCAATTTTTCATACAAACCTTCGAAATTATAACTTTCCATAATAGTGCCGATACTGCCTGTGAGCGTAGAAGGATTAGCCACAATATAATCTGAAGCTGCAGCAATATAATAACCACCAGAAGCGGCTAAATCTCCCATGAGAAAAATAACAGGAATTTGAGTTTCTTTTTTAAAATCCTGAATCAGTTCAAAAATCCGATCCGAAGCTACTGGTGAGCCACCGGGAGAATCTATATCAAAAATAACTGCCTTTACTTGAGAGTCTTTTTTGATATTGGCAAAAGTATTCTCAAAAATTGCAGGAGTAATACTTTCTCCTCCATAAAAAAGATCAGCTCCTCCGTTGAGGCTAACTGTCCCAGTGATTTTTTGGACAACAATTTTATTTTGAGTTTCGGCAATACCTTCTGTTTTGAGTATTTTTTCACCGGTATAAAATTTGTCTCCCCCTTCTTTAACAATTAGAATTGAGCTAAAAATTGCCAAGATAAAAAAGATTAAAAATAAGGCAAGGATAAAGGTGATGACGCTTTTGACTAGATAAAAAGCTTTTTTAAAAATTTCAGCAATAAAAGCTAAAATTGGGTTAATTTTTTTGAGAGTTGTTTCTGCCATATTTTTTTAGATCCTGAAATTAATTCAGGATGACAATTATCTCTTTAATATTGAGTTTATTAATAAATTTACTTAAATGATATCATAATCCTATGAAATTAAAAATTTTGAAATTTAGTTTTGCCAAGTTTATTACCTTCTTGATTATTTCGGTTTTGTTTGTTTTTCTTACTTATTTTTCCTTTCTTATTTTTTATAATTATCAGTTTTTTCAAGAGCTAAAAAAAGGAAATTTTAATAAAGCCAAAACCAAAAGTGAGCAGGTTTTGCAAATGACCGGTTTTGTTTCTAAACTTCCGCTTTTTACTTATCTTAGGCAAGGCCATCAGACATTTCTAAGTTTTTTTAATCTGAAACAAAATGGGGAAATATTTTTTAAAAATATTTTTGACGGTCGGGATAGTCATTTTTCTCAAAATTTAGTGACTTTGGCAAATAGCTATCAACAATTTGAAAAAGACTTTAATGATTTTTATAAAACTACAGAAAATTTAACTTGGGCAAAAACTGCTTTGTCTAAATCTGGTTATCTAGATAAATTTGAAAAATATAGCAATCTATTTTTCCAAAACCAAATTTTAATTAAAGATTTATTAACTTATGCCCCTGATTTTTTAAATGACAAAAAAACCTATACGGTTCTTTTTCAAAACAATATGGAATTGCGAGCTACTGGCGGATTTATGGGTTCTTATGGTCAATTTTATTTTACAAATGGTAAGCTAGTTTCCAAAAATATCCAAGATATTTATGTCCCAGATGGACAACTTGATGGTTTTGTCAATCCGCCTAAAGCTTTGAGTGAGGCTTTTAAACATGGAGAATGGAGGCTGCGTGACAGCAATTGGGATCCAGATTTTGCCAAGGCTAGTGAAACTATCTCTTGGTTTTTTGATAAAGGTGGAGTTAAAACTGGTGATGGTTTGATTGCTGTTAATTTGGAAGTGGTAGAAGATATTTTAAACACTTTGGGACAGATTGAGCTACCGGATTATGATACTCAGATTGCAGCGCAAAATCTTTACCTTATTGCCCAAAACGAAGCCGAAAGAGATTTTTTCCCTGGTTCTACAGCCAAAAAAGATTTTCTGCAAACTTTGACTAATCAACTTTTTTTATCTTTGTCAAATCTAGATAACCAGAAAATGATCACCTTTGGTCAAATTTTAGCTCGACATTTACAGCAAAAAAATATTCAAGTCAATTTTACTAATCCCAAATTGCAGGCTTTTGCCAATCAAAATCATTGGACAGGGACTATAAATTGGGAACAAAATAAGGAATTTAATAATGACTACTTTTTTCCTGTTGATACCAATCTTAGCGCCAACAAAGCCAACTGTTGTATTGTCAAAGAAGTTTCTCAAGTGATTGAAGATAAAGGTGACTATTTTGCCATAAAAACTTTAATCAAATATGAAAATAACAGTCCTGTGGCAGATCCCAAACCTCCAAAATATTGGGGAGGAGATTATAAAAATTACCTCAGAATACTATTGCCTCTTGAAGCAAATATAAAAAATGTTTTAATAGATGAAGAAAGTTTTACTGTAAATCAAGTTGATAAGAGAGAATTAACAACAGAAGGACTTAAAGAAATCGGATTTTTCCTTGATCTGGAACACCTACAAACAAAGACAGTAGAAGTTCAGTATGTTTTAAAAAAGCAGCTGGATAATGAGACTTATCAATTATTTTTACCTAAACAATCTGGACAAAAACCTTATTATACTAGCGTCGAATTGCTTACCAGTAATAGTAGTCAAAAGACTAAAAAATTAATTGATCAGGATCAAATGATACAATTTAAATAAACTATGAATTTAGATTTTAAAAAATACCAGAATTATTTTTACACCTTGTTATCATTTTTGTTTTTCGTCAGTATTTTTATTTTTCTAAACGTCAAAAATCAGCTACCGGCAAAAGATAATAAAAAAAATGAAGCCCAACAACCAGCAGTTGCCAAGAAAGAAACAGTTGATTTGACGCTTAATAATTTTGATAGTCAAAATAGTTTACTTTTTGCCCAAGATAAAAAATTGTTTACCTATGATCAAAAAACTCAGACAGTAAATAGTCTGTTTCCTGATTTGCAGATAGAATTTTTTGGAATTTTAGCAGATGGTCGGGTTTATTTCTGGCAGCAGGAAAATGAGCTTTTTCAATATTTATTTGTCCAAAATGGGACTAAATTTGACAAATACTATCTTTCCAACCAGAGCAATAGCGAAAAACCTCCAGCTGTAGCTACAGATGGCAGTTTTGTTCTGCTGAGTAAAAATGAAAAAAGTGAGGAAGGAACAGAATATACTGAGTTGTTTTATTACGATTTAGCTAAGCTGGAAATGAGAAAAGTCAAAACAAATTTTAAGATTAAAATTTTAAATCCTATTATCAGCAATGATAAACATTTTTTAGCTTTTGCTTATGAAGAACAAAAACAAAATAAACTAGGTTTGGTTTTGACTGACAGCGATACTTTGAATCTTTATCCTAAAATTGAAGTTTCCGGCACTAATTTATTTTTCTCTCCCGACAGCAAAGCGATTATTTTTAATTCGCCAAATGGTGTTGCAGTTTTTGATCTATTGCAAGGCAAAATAAGCGATGAGATCAAAGAAAATGTGAGTTTGCAAAATTTCACCCAAGATAATCTTTTGTTAATGCAAACTAAAGATTTGAAAGAAGAAGCAGATTTTCTTAAAAATTGCCCCAATGAACAAAAGCAAAATTTATCAATGCATTTTAATTATATTTATGAACTGAAAAATTCTTCTTTAAAAAAAATTGCCTTATGGGAGAAAGAAAATACATTACTTAATTTTGTGTCTTATACTCCTATGATTTCTAAAGAGCAAAAAATTCCAGTCAATTTTCAAGATCAGGATCATTGTCTGCAAACTCAGGGTTTTTGGGATTTTAAAAATAATAAGATTCTACCTTTGGTCCCAGAGCAAAAAGAAAAGCCCGTGACAGAAGGAGAATAATTAATTATGAATAAAATTTTACTAGTTTTACTAAGGAATTTTTTTATTTTAATTTTGCTGGGAATTGCTGTAGGCAGAGTTTTTTTTCCACAAAGTTTTGAGGAAAAAATAGTTGTGCCAGCACAAAAGCTGCCAGTTTTTGGTCAGATCCTTGGCACTACTTGGAATGAGAGTGGTCGTATTAGTCCGGTTATTTCACAGACAACCTCAAGGTTAGCAGATAGTATTGAAAGTAGTGATCCTCAGATCAATGAAACCATCACTGAGCTTTTTGAGGAAGGCGCGACAACTTCAGCTCAGGCAGTTTTGGATAAAAAAATTGATGAAAAAGTGAAAGATTTACAAAATCTTCCCGAACAAACTTTAGAAAAAATTAAACAAAATTTAAGAAAAGAAATGTATCAGCAACTTTGCCGAGAATGGTTAAGTGAATAAAATTTATGCAAGATCTTAAACAGGAATTTACCAATATTCATCATAAAATTATTGAGATAGCTCAGAAGATAGATGTGCAAGCTAAAAAAAAAGAAATCGAAACTTTGGAAAAACAAGCTTTGGCTCCTGATTTTTGGCAAAATTCAGATAAAGCTCAACAAATCATGCAACATCTGAATGCACTCAAAGATGATGTTGAGGTGATTCAAAATATTGAAACAATTACCAATGAAGGCTTGGAAAGCTTGACGATTTTGATTGATGATTTAAAAGAAGAAGATTTTGTCATTTTGGAAAAGGATTTACAAAAAGCTTCAAAATTACTGCAAAAATTGGAAATTCAGACTTTTTTGTCTGGCAAATATGATCAGGGTAATGCAATTTTTTCGATTCATGCTGGTCAGGGAGGAACTGAAGCTTGTGATTGGGCAGCTATGCTTCAGCGTATGTACCAAAGATATTTTGAAAAAAAAGGCTGGCAGGCCGAAGTCATTGCATATCGACCTGGAGATGAAGCTGGGATAAAAAGTATTACTTTTCTGGTTTCTGGCCGTTTTGCCTATGGTTATCTCAAAAAAGAACAAGGTGCTCATCGTTTGGTGCGACTTTCTCCTTTTAATGCTGATAATCTGAGACAGACTTCTTTTGCTGGAGTCGAAGTTTTTCCCGTGATTGAAGAAGATATTGATTTAAAAATTAATGAAGATGAAATTGAATTTGAGGCTTTTCGTTCTGCCGGTCATGGAGGACAAAATGTTAATAAAGTTTCTACAGCTGTGAGACTTAAACACCTTCCTACGGGTATAGTGGTGGAATGTCAGACAGAAAGATTTCAAGAAAGAAACCGTAAAATTGCGATGCAAATGCTCAAAGCTAAACTTTGGCAGATCGAGGAAGAAAAAAGAAATCAGGAGCTGGCTCAAGCCAAAGGTGAACATAAACAGCATAGCTGGGGGAATCAAATTCGCTCTTATGTTTTGCATCCTTATAAAATGGTAAAAGATTTGAGAACTCAAGTGCAGAGTAATGAACCGGATTTAGTTTTGGATGGAGAACTTGAAGACTTTATTCAAGCAGAAATTAAGCTGTAAAATTCTGCTTGTTTTAAAAGCCTGATAAATGTTAAACTTAGAATGTTATTTGTAAAATTTATAACTTAAAAAAATCATTAAAGGAGTGCTATGACAGATCAAGTCAATAATGTAAAACCAGTAGAAACACCAGTAATTTTAAAACCACTGGATGATAAAGTTATTAATCCTATTAAACCTCAAGTTAAAAATGACATAGGAGTTAATACCAAACCTGTTGAAAAGAAAGGGAATATCAATATGCAAAAAAATAACAAAATTGCCATAATGATCAGTGCTTTTTTAGTAATTATTTTAGGTGTAGGCACTGGCTATTTTCTCAATATCCAAACCAAAGGTAATAGCAATTCTTCTGGTTCAGACAAAAATATCCAGAGAGAAGTAGCTTCTTCAGAAATTAAAAAAGGAGTAATCGTTGGAGTAGCTGATGAAAGCACTTTTAAAGATAGTGATGAAGGAACTTTGGAACAAGGTGGAATTGATGGAGAAGGTTCGCATCATCTTGTCAGACCAGGTGGAGATTCACAAACAATTTACATTACTTCTTCTATTATTGATCTTGACCAATTTGTCGGTCATAAAGTCAAAGTCTGGGGAGAAACTTTGGCAGGGCAGCATGCTGGCTGGCTGATGGATGTTGGTAAATTAGAAGTTTTAGAATAAATTATTTAACCTTCTTAAAAAGATAAACTAAAAAATAAAAAAGTTTAGTTTATTAATTTTGGTAAAAATGAGCTTAATCAGTTTTAGAAATGTCAGCGTCAAATTTAAAAGTGGAATTGAAGCCTTAAAAAATGTTTCTTTTGAAATTGAAAAGGGTGAGTTTGTGTTTCTGGTTGGCGTTTCTGGTTCTGGCAAAACAACCATGTTGCGTTTACTTTTACGAGAAATTTTACCCAATGAAGGTCAGATTTTTTTTGATGAAGAAGAAATTAGTAAGAAAAGAGGCATCAATATTGTTAAACTAAGACGTAAAATCGGAACTTCTTTTCAAGATGTAAAACTTTTGATGGATCGAACCATTGAAGAAAATATTGCTGTTTGTCTTGATATTTACAACAAAAAGAAGCAGGAAGCTAAGGCAGAAATTGATTCAGTTTTAGATCTGGTTGATCTTTCTGATAAACGAGAAATGTTTCCGGCTCAACTTTCTGGAGGAGAAATGCAGAGAGTGGGTATTGCCAGAGCAGTAGTGGGTGATCCAATGATAATTTTTGCTGACGAGCCTACCGCTAACTTAGATGAAGAAGCCAGCTGGCAGATAGCTTCGCTTCTCAAAGAAATCAATCGCACTGGTAAAACAGTTATTGTAGCTACACATAATGTTGATTTGGTTGATAGTATGAAGCAAAGAGTTTTACATTTAGATAAAGGAGTGTTAACTCAGGATACCAAAGACGGAACATATCATAAATAATTAATACAAAATTTATTAATTTCTTTGTATAGAAAGTTATACAATGAAAACCATAAAAACTACCCTTAAACAAATTAGGCGAACTCCATATCAAGCTATACTCGCAATTTTTATTTTGTCCCTTACTTTTAGTGTAGTAGCTATTTTTCTTATTATTTCTGTGGGCTTTCATTTGATTTTGCAGTATTTTTCCGCCTCTCCTCAAGTGATTGCTTTTTTTGAAAAAGGGAAGGATTTATCCAGTCAAGATCTGCAGAGAATTCAAAATAAAATGGAAGCTACAGGGAAACTGGCGACTTTTAAATATGTTTCTACCAAAGATGCAGAACAGATTTACAAACAGAAATTTAGTAAAGATGATCCACTGCTTAATGAATTAGTTGATTACAAAATTTTGCCTCCTTCCATTGAAATTTCTGCTACTGAAGTCTCTGGCTTAGGAGAGTTAAAACAAGTATTACAGGCAGAGCCATTGGTCCAAGATTTAATTTTTTATGAAGACATTGTTAATCAACTGACAAAATGGATTAGTAATTTAAGAATACTGGGAATAGGGATGATTGCTTTTTTAAGTTTCTTATCTATGTTAATTTTGATTGTTATTATCAGTCTTAAAGTAAAAAATAAAAAAAGTGAGATTGAAATTACTAGACTTTTGGGCGCTTCAAAATGGTATATTTATGGACCATTTTTGCTGGAGGGGATGTTTTATGGTTTTTGGGGAGCTTTATTTGGCTGGGTTTTGTCCTATACTGCTTTACAATACGCTACGCCATTTTTAATTACTTGGCTTGACGGGATTATTGCTTTGCCGATTGATAATTTTTATCTTCTGATTTTACTTTTAGTGATGACTTGTTCTGGTATGGTTTTGGGGGCTTTTGCCAGCCTTTTTGCAGTAAGAAGATTTTTAAAGGATTAAATTTTTTAATAGATATTTCATTAATTTTATGTTAAAACTAAAGTCATGAAGCGGATTTTTCCTGTAATTATTTTATTGATTATTTTTCTTTTTTCTTTTATTTGTCCTGTAAGAGCCCAAGATGATCAGGGTAATAAACTCCGAGATTTAGAGAATAAAATTAAAGAATATCAGGCAAAAATTGAAGAAGCTCAAGGAAAACAAAAAACTTTGGCTTCTACTATTGCTGTTTTGAATAATCAGATTTATCTGACTTCAGCCCAAATCACTCAAAATGAAGAGAAAATTCTGATCTTGGAAGAAGAAATTAGAGAACTGGGAGCTAAGATTAATACGCTTAATAAAACTCTGGATGAAACTTCACTTATTCTCAAAGAAAGAATCGAAGAAACTTATAAAAAGTCTTTTCTACCGCCGCTTTATTATCTTCTGACTACCAATGATTTTTCCAATGCGTTTCTCATTTTTAAATATCTTAAAGTGGCACAGCAACATGATAAAGAAATTATGTTTTCCATGGAGGCAACCAAAGAAAATTTTGATAAACAAAAAACTCTGAAAGAAGACAAACAAAAAGAATTGGAAGATTTAAAGATTGAATTAAACAGACAAAAAAATGTTTTAGCTAGTCAAAAAGTAGCTAAAGAAGATTTACTTGCAGCCACTAAAAATGATGAAGCTACTTTTCAAAAATTATTGACTCAAGCCAGATCAGAGTATGAATCGATCCAAGCTATTTTGGCAGGTCGTGGAGATGAAAGTAAAGTGGGTGATGTTAAGAAAGGGGATAAGATTGCCACTATAATTTCTGGCTCATCCTGTAATTCTTCAGGAACTCATTTACATTTTACTGTGACGGATAAAAATGGTAATCCAATGAATCCTTTTTCTTTTCTTAAAAATGTCGATTATGAAAATTGTTCCGGCCCTGGAAAATGTAGTGATGGCGATCCTTTCAATCCTTCCGGCTCATGGGATTGGCCGATTAATCCAAAAATTACTTTTGTTCAAGGTTATGGGTCAACTTGGGCGGTAGCTAATACTTGGGTGGGACAAATTTATTCTTTTCATAATGGGATTGATATTAAAGGGTCTGCGGATAATGTGTATGCAGTGGAAGATGGAGTTTTATATCGAGGAAGCTATACTGGTTCTGGTTCCTGTCGTTTGCGTTATGTAAGGGTGGAACAAAAAGATGATAAGCAGACTTTTTATCTGCATGTGAATTATTAAAATTGTTTTATTGGTAGAGACGCGATTAATCGCGTCTCTACATTAACTCTTGAATTTCCCTTCTTACTTTTGTTAGTATTATTTTATGGGGATAAAAAATTTCTGCTTGCTCTTCTTTTTCTTTTTTTTATTCCCTTTATTTTTCCCCGATTTTACTTTAGCAACTTCAAATGTTAAACTCAATGAAATTCTGGCTAATCCTTCGAAAGGGAAAGAATGGGTAGAAATTTATAATCCTGATAGTTTAAATTTAGTTGATTGGGTTTTGCAGGAAAAAACTGCCTCCGGGAATATTAACTCTTATAAATTGGCTAGCAGTTCAGCTATTTTTATTATTTATGAGTTCAGCAATAAACTGAATGATGACCAGGATGAAGTCACTTTGAGAGATAAAGATGGAAATTTAATTGACTCTTATAGTTATCAAGATAGTGAGACTGATTTATCTTTGGCGCGCATTCCTGACGGCGGCACTTGGTACACAAGCCAGAGTTTAACTAAAGGTTTGACTAATGGAAATCTGCCTACGGCTATGCCCACACCAACTCCAACTAGTACGTCTACTCCAACGCCAACGACTACTCCCACACCTACAACTACACCAACACCCACTCCAACACCGACGATAGATTATAACAATATTTTGATTACAGAAATTTATCCGACTCCGGATTCTTCCCAAGGGGAAAAGGAATGGATTGAATTTTATAATGGTAATGATTTTGCTGTTGATCTTGAAGGATGGATTATTAAAGATGCTACTACAACCAATAAACGAACTTTGATTGATTTCGAAATTGCTTCTAAGTCTTATGCTTACCTTAACCTTGGTTCAAGCATGCTGAATAAAGATGGTGATACCGTATATTTACTGAATAGCAGTGGAATAGAAAAAGATAAAGTTATCTATGATCAGGAGGTTGAAACTGGTTTTTCTTGGGCAAGAAATTATTCTGTTTGGTGTTTGGCTACTCCCACTCAAGGGAAAGAAAATAATAATTGTTTTTTTGAAAATGAGGATGAGCAAAATAATGAGAAAAAGATTGTTGATCAAACCACAAAATCACCTTCAGCAGAAAACCATAATAGTCAAACAGAGTTAGAACAGGATAGAAATTTACCAGATTTAAAGCAAAAAACAGAAGTTAAAGAAGGCACAGTGGCAGGAATAAGCACACAAAAATCGGAAGAAAAAAATTATAGAAAATTTGCTCTTTTAGTCTCTTTTGGTGGTTTGTTAATTATTGCAGGTTCAATGTTTACCATGTTTAAAAGACAAGTTTTAATTTTTTTTAAGCAAATTTTTACCAAAAAATGATATACTTTTTAAATGAATAGCAAAAATTTTATTAAACTCTGGCTGCCAGTGATTTTATGGGCAGGAGTGATTTACTTTTTTTCTTCTTTACAAACTAATAATCTTGATGCGCCTTTTTCATTATCAGATTTTATTATCAAAAAAAATGCTCACGTTTTTGAATTTGCCTTGTTGGCAGTTCTATTTTTTAGAGCTTTATATCAAAGTTTTAAAAATAAAGTTTTTATCAAAAATGCTTGGTTGACTTTCGGCTTTGGCATTTTGTATGCTATATCTGATGAATTCCATCAGCGCTTTATCTTTGGGAGAACTTCAAGATTGCGTGATGTAGTGATTGATGGAGTTGGCATTTTACTTGCTTTATTATTTCTTAAAATATTAATGAAATATAAAGATAAATATAAAAGAATTTATCATTTTATTTTTGGAAAGTAAAAGTTATTAGTAGAGACGCGCCATGGCACGTTTCTACCTTAAATTTTAATATTTAATATTTTAATTTGAAATTAATTCATTAATACATTTCAAATTGATTAAAAATTTTAAATTATAAATTAAAAATTAGGTTTTTATGAAAATTTTAATTACAGGTGGTGCTGGTTATATTGGCGCAATCAATGCCAAAGTTTTGCGTGACCTTGGTCACGAAGTCGTCATTTTAGATTCTTTAATTCATGGGCAAGAAACAAGAGTGGAAGGAGCTAAATTTTATCAAGGTGAAACTAAAAATATTGATTTAGTGAAAGAAATTCTTTTGCAAAATCAAATTGAAGCTGTGATTCATTTTGCCGCTTTTATTGAAGCAGGCGAATCGATGCAAAACCCTTATAAATATTTTGATAATAATACTTATGGCTCGTTGCAATTATTGCAGGCCATGATTGAAACCAATGTAAAGAAACTGGTTTTTTCTTCCACTGCTGCTGTATATGGCAACCCTGTGCATTTACCCATCAAAGAAAATGATCCCAAGATGCCAATTAACGCCTATGGAGAATCAAAATTAATGGTGGAAAAAATGCTTAAATGGTTTGACCAAATTTATGGACTTAAAGCTATTTGTTTGCGTTATTTTAATGCGGCTGGCGCTATTCCAGAAGGAGTTTTGGGGGAATGTCATGATCCAGAAACTCATTTAATCCCCAATATCATCAAAGCTATTTTGGAAGATAGGCAGTTTAATTTGTTTGGCAATGATTATGAAACTGAAGACGGGACTTGTGTGAGAGATTATATTCATGTTTTAGATTTGGCTCAGGCCCATGTGGTGGCTTTACAGGCTCTTATGAATAATCATGCAAGCGATGCTTACAATGTTGGTACTGGTACTGGTTATAGTAATAAACAGATTTTGGAAATGATCGAACAAGTGAGTGGTCAAAAAGTGAAGCTGAATTATTGCCCAAGACGTGAAGGTGATCCTGCAATTTTGGTTGCTGACAGTTCGAAGTTAAAAACAGAATTTAATTGGGAGCCAAAATATTCTGATCTGCAAAATATTATTCAAACTGCTTGGGATTGGCATAGTAAGAATAAATAAGTTTATTTATCAAATAAATCCTATATTTTTATAAAGAATACTTTTTTTCATTGGATATGTATTGACTTTCCATTTTTAAAATAGTAAGTTAGATTAAATTAGGTTTGTCTTATTAAAAATCTTATAAGTTATTTATTATGACAAAAAAGATACTCTTAACAAACAAATTTTAAATCCGTCTTTCTTTACTTAAAAAGGGACGGATTTTTTATATTTTTGTCTCGCTTAAACAAAAATTAAAAATACCTTAAAAGGAGGTGAAAAAACAAAATGAAGAAAATTATTTTAAGCTTTTTAACCTTAGCTTTAGTCGCTGGAGTAGGAACTCTTGCTACTTTGGCTTATTTTAATGACACTGAAACTTCCACAGGTAATACTTTTACTGCTGGAGCTATTGATCTAAAAGTCGATAGTGAAGGTCATTATAATGGTTTAGTCTGTAGAGATGGTTTATGGCAGGATTGCCAAGATACAGCGGGAACAACTGACATGATTGTAAATGGTAGTTTTGAAATGCCAGAAGTGACTGATGATTCAGCTAAATGGCAAATATTTAGCAGTATTCCTGGTTGGACTATTGCTTGGGAATCTACCCAGACGAGCTATGATGGAAGGACAAGGCCAGAGGCAGCTTTACAAGAATATCATGAAGGAGTGAATGGTTGGTCTACTCCTTATGGTAATCAGTATGCTGAATTGGATTCTGATTGGTTTGGCCCATATGACCCACTTAATAATGAACCAGCTTTAGTTAAACTTAGTCAGTCAATAACTACTACAGTTGGTAAAAAATATTTACTTTCATGGGCTTTTTCACCACGACCAGGTACAAATGCAGCCAACAATATTCTGAAAATCAGAATTAACGGAGTAGAAACTCAAGTTTCTGCGGATGGCACAGCAGGTTTGTCTTGGCAAACATATACTCGAGAATTTACAGCTAAAACTACTTCAACTACAATTGAGTTTGCTGGTGGCGGAGTAGCTGATTCTTTGGGTGTGTTTTTGGACAATGTCCAATTGTTTGCTTATGAAACTGCATGCACTCTTTCTCAAGAATTTACTGATAGTTGTGCCAGCACCTGGGAGTTGAAAGATCTTGATCCAACTCAGGATAAATTTTTCAATTTCAGCGATATCAAACCAGGAGACTGGGGAGAAAACACTATTTCTCTGCACGTGACTAATAATCCAGCTTATGCTTGTGTGAATTTTATCAACATGCATGATGATGATTTCAATGGCACTGAGCCAGAGAGAAATCTTTTGGAAGGCAACGACAAGACAGAAGGACCAGATCAGGGAGAAATGGCTGAAAATGTCGATGTGCTCTTGTGGCACGATGATGGTGATAATATCTATGAAGAAGGCGAAACTTTATTAACTAATGGTGTGGAGCCGGCTAGTACAGTATTTACCAGTTCATATGAATTATTTAATCCATCAACCGGAGCTATGGAACCAATGATGGCCAAATATCTTGGATTAGCTTGGTGTGCAGGAACCATGACGATTAAGCCAGATTACAGCTTGAGCTGTGATGGGACCACTATGGGTAATGAAGCCCAAACTGACTCTTTGTCTGTTGATGTTTCTCTTTTTGTCGAACAGGCAAGACATAATGGTCAGTTCAGCTGCAAAAGACCTGTAGTGACTGAAAATACTTTAAACTAAGTGTCATGATTTATTTCTGTGCAAATAAAATTTTTATAAAAATTAAAAGGAGGTGAAAAGAATAATATGAATAAAATAATTAAAAGCGTTCTTACTCTTAGCGTGGTTGCTGCAGTAGTTGTTTATGCCACTTCAGCTTATTTTAACGATACTGAAAAATCAACTGGCAACACTTTTACTACTGGCGCTATTGATCTTAAAATCGATAGCACAGCTCATTATAATGGTATGGTTTGTACCTATAATAATGAAAAATGGACCTGGCAACCAGAAGCAGGTTATGTCATGGAAGCTAATCAATATCCCGCACAAGGCGATCCTTGTACTGGTTCTTGGAGCTGGACTGATTTAATGGCAGAAAAGTTTTTCAACTTTACTGACGTTAAACCAGGAGACTGGGGAGAAAATACTATTTCTCTTCATGTGATTAATAATCCAGCCTGGGCTTGTATGAGTTTTAGTAGTTTAACAAGTCTTGATAATACTACCACTGAACCAGAATCCGAAGTCGATCAGACTGAAGGAGGAGAATTAGATAAAACCATGTATGTCATGGCTTGGTGGGATGATGGTGATAATGTCTACGAAGCTGCAACAGATGGGAAAATCATTTTTGGACCAGCAATGGCAGGTGATGTACTCAAAGGTACCTATATCCTGGCTGATTCCACCACTGGAGAACCAATTCCAGGAGGAGATGATCCAGCTGTAGCTGCCAAGTATATTGGTATGGCTTGGTGTGCTGGAGCAATGACACTTGAAAATGATCAAGTTGTTTGCGATGCAAGCACTATGGGTAATGAATCTCAGACAGACTCTATGTCTGTTGATGTCAAGTTTGTGGTTGAACAGGCAAGACATAATGAGCAATTTACCTGTATTCCAACATGTTCTAATTGGAGATATTCTGACTGGAGCGAATGTGTTGATGGGACTCAAACCAGAACAGTACTCGCTTCTTCGCCAGAAGGTTGTGCAGGAGGAAATCCAGTTTTAAGTCAATCATGTACTATGGCTTGTACTGATTGGGATTATTCTGAGTGGAGTGCATGTGTTAATGGCACTCAAACCAGAACTGTGACAGCTTCTTATCCAGCAGGATGTGAAGGTGAACCAGATGCAGCAGAGTTGACTCAATCATGTGTTATGCCAACACCTACACCTACACCTACTCCGACACCGACACCAACTCCTACCGTAAATTCGTGTAGTACTTTGTGTCAGTCGTTAGGTTATAGTCATTGGGATTGTAGAGATTATGGTGGAAGTGGTTGGAATTATGCATCACATAATTGGTGTCCTCCAGTAGGGAACCCTAGTGATGGTCATGATTGTTATTGCAGAAACTATTAATTGGGGATATTACATAGGATTAAATTTTCTAGCAAAGGAGGGAGCGGTCGCCCCCTCCTTGCTAGGAGATGTCTTTTTAACTTGATTTGAGAAGTTAAATTTTTAACTTTTGACATCAATTTAAAAAAATAGAAACCATTTTAGATAATCAAATTTAAAATGAAAATAAACCATGAAGATTTTTAAAATTTTAGCTGATCTCATTTACGCTTTATTAATAGCTTTTATTATCTTGATTGCCTTATCTTTGGTTTTGACCAAATTTAATACGCCAATTCAATACAAACTTTATACTGTTCAATCTGGTTCAATGGAGCCAACCATCAAAGTTGGCAGTCTTATTCTAGTCAAACCCCAGACAGAATATCAAAAAGGCGACATTGTTAATTACAGGACAGAAAATAATCCTGACAAAACTGTCACTCATAGAATAATCGAAGTTTCCAAAGACATTGATTTGAATAAAATTTCTTTCCGCACCAAGGGAGATGCGAATAATACTCCTGATCCAGAATTAATTGATAGCAGCCGTGTCACAGGTAAAGTTTTCTTGTCTTTACCATATCTTGGTTATCCGGTTGCTTTTGTCAAAACTCAAACCGGCCTAATTGTGCTTATTATTATTCCAGCCACTTTGATTATTTATAGTGAAATTATGAATATCAAAAAAGAAACAGAAGAGATGATCAAAAAAAGTAAAGCCAAAAAAGAAGTATCCCAAAAACAAAAAGCAAATGAGGAAGAAAGTGAGGAGAAAGTAGTTTTGAAACCTAAATTAGATATGACCAAAAAGAAAAAAACTAAAGAAAATGACTAAGCACAAACATTATTTTTATAAACGGGTAAGGTATACAGATCTAGACTCAACTAAAGTTAAGCTGGATTTGTCCTGTTTTAATTTTGCCCGAGTTTTAAAAAACACTTTAGCTCGAACCTTACTGTTGCTGTTTTTATGTTTGTTGACTGTTTTACCTTTATCTTCAGCACTTTTTAATGATAGCGAAAATAGTAATGAGAATAAACTCAATTCTTCATCTTTGGATCTTGAATTTAAATCAAAGTTTGCTAATTTTATCCCTCAGAATTTAACACCCGGTTCTGTGGCTACCCAGAGCGCTTTAATTGCGAATGTAGGAAAGTTACCTTTCCAATATAGTCAGGAAGTTAAATTAGCTACGCCAGATGCTGCGCTTTGTCAGGCTTTAAAACTTAAAGTTAATTATAATTGGTATGATAATTTGGGAGTGTTGCATCAGATGCTTAAATACAATAATTTACTTAAAGATTTTTCTATAATTTCTGATACAGACACCATGATTCCTTCCTCTAAAACTTATTATTCCAACTCAGATTATGGAGAACGACAGCATTGGTATCAATATGAGCTTGAATTACCAAAAGATGCTAATCCAGCCTTAGGTAATCAGATTTGTGGTTTTGAGATCATAGCCAAAGCTTGGATGCCTCAATTTACTTACGGACAGGCTTTTTATGACAGTGAAACATTAAATGCTCAAATTACTACCAGTAGCTGGGCAAAAGTTTCCGGTATCAAATTCCATGACAAAAATAGCAATGGTGTCAAAAATGATGACGAAGAAGTCTTAGCTGATTGGAAAATTTATGAAGCAAAAGAACTACAAAAATTGACAGTCAAAGCTACCGGCGAAGCTCAAACCAGCTCAGATTTACAGGCTGATAAGATTTATCTTGTCAGAGCTAAAGGTTATTATCAAGCTGATAGTAATCTGCGTGCTGATGCTAAATATGCCAGCAAATCTCCTTACGCCGACTGGGCAGATACAGTGCCAGATTTTGAAGGATTGGGAATTCAACATTTGGAATTGTTTATGAATGGTTCAGCCCAGAATTGGGGAACATATAACTCTGATCATGAATACTGGCTGACGATTAAAAATATGACTAATCCTTTAACTTTCTATATCAATGATATCTATCCCACAAATAATACTGGACAGATTGAAGTGACTATTTTTGAAGTGGAAAAAGAAACCACCACTAATTCGGAAGGAAAATATGAGTTTGATTTGTCAAATTTGACAGAGGAAAGAGTAATTGCCGAAGAAATGAAAACTGATTGGGTGCAGACTTTCCCAGTTAAAGGAGTTTATCCTATTACCACTCCAGCAATTTATGAAAATTATAATTTTGGTAATCGATATGTAGAACCACAGAATATAGGTAAAATTGTGATTAATGAAGTTTATTATGATGTTGACGACGATCATGGGAAAGAAACCAGCTCTCAGAATGATGAATGGATCGAACTTTATAATCCTAATGATTTTGCTATTAATCTTAAAAACTGGACTATTCAGGATAATGGACCTAGCCACACAATCAGTAATTCCAATCGTTATATTGCAGCGCACGGTTTTGCTGTTATTGCCAAAGCAGCTCAAACTTGGACTTATTGGACTATTCCAGATGGAGTTGAAAAAATTCAATTAGGTGATCAGATTGGCAATGGTTTAGCTAATGATGGTGATCGACTGATTCTTAAAAATGCTAATGGAGGTCTTGTTGATCAAATAAGTTGGGGGACAGACAGAACTATTCATAACCCTTCCATTTCAGATGTGGCCGAAGGCCACTCAATTGCCCGTAGTCCACTCGGGTTTGATACTGATCAAGCTTCTGATTGGGTTAATTTAACAACCCCCAATCCTGGGACAAATCCTCATAGTCATATCCAAGTTTCAGTGAGTGAGGAAGATAATAATTTGATTGTTGGTTTTAGCAATGCTTATGGATTTGATTCATTGGAATATACACTGACTTACAGCCATCTTTATGTAGGAACTTATATCGAAGAAGCAATCCAGGGAGAAAAAAGTAAAGCTCTAGATCAGGATACGCTAACTTTACCTCCAATGTATCTTGGAACTTGTTCCAGCAATGGGATTGTTTGTACACCTCATTATAATATTAAAGATCTAAAGATTAATTTGATTTATAATCAGGGTGAAAATATTTTGGGAGAATCAGTTATTAATTATAATTGGCAATCACAATGAAAATTATCAAAAGTTTAATACTAGTTTTATTTTTATTTACTTTAATTAGTAGTAAAGTTTATGCTGTCAATCTCACAGTAGATTGTAGTAGTAGCAACTGTACGCTTTCTCCTAGTCCAGAAGCGGCTTTATTTGCTCCAAGTGAAGATTATAATTCTGACATTAAACCAGGTGACAATATTCATCGCACTATCACCGTCAATAATAATCGTAATACCAATTGCAGTTTAGTTTTAAAACCAAAAAATAACCTTGGCAGTGAACCATACAGTTTAGACGAAGTGATGTTTACTGTGATTAAAGATACAACTACTGCTTATTTTGGTTCTGAATCTGGAGGTAGAGCTACCAGCGCAGAAACCTTAAAATCTCTTTTTCAAAATGGAGAAATTAACTTAGGAATCATTGGGGCTAATTCGTCACGTATTTTTGACTGGATTGTTTCGATTGATGAAAGCGTAGGTAATGAATACCAAAAAGCCAGCCTTAAATTTGATTTTGATATGAATTTTATTTGTGATGACCCTAGTCCCACTCCAACACCAACTTCGACCACAACTAATGGAGGTGGCGGAACGGGCGGTGGAGGCACAGGTGGAACTCCAGTTTGTACAGCCACTTCTCCAAGTTCAGCTCCAGTTTTGACAACAAGAGCCGGTGCTCCAGGATCAATTATTTTATCCTGGACAGCTGTTTCTCCTGTCACTCATTATATGATCTGGTATGGCACAACTCCTGGAGTTTATACTTATGGCAATAGTAATATCGGTAATGTGACCAGTTATACCGTCACTGGTTTAGGTGCAGGCAGATATTATTTCCAAGTAGCAGGAGTAAACGATTGTGCTCCTGGACCTTGGTCAAATCAGAGCAGCCCTACGGGCTTTGTGGGAGGTGTGAGTACGCAAATTCCGTCTGGTTTTGAGGTTTTGGGAGAAAAAACTAAAACGCCAGAAATTAGCGGAGCTAAGGAAAACGGTCAAGTGATGGGTGAAAAAGATGGTTGTTGTCCCAAGATCTGTGCATGGTGGTGGATTTTGCTTTTAGCTCAAACAACTCTTGTCAGCTGGTTTTATCTTGATCGTGTCCAAAAACAGAAAAGAAGTTTAGCTTTAGTTGTGTCTTTGGTAAGTTTTGTGGTGAGTTTTATTGCTCATTACTTTTTACACCGTTTGTATGTCAATGATTATGGTTATCAGGCAAGCATTTATTGTCCTTATTTCTGGTTGATGTCTGGAATTTCACTTTTAATTTTACTAATTGCTAATTATTTTGTCAGACAAGGAGATCAAGATGAAAAATAAATTAGTTGTCATTTTACCAATCACTTTTTTTATTATTGCTTTAATTGTTGTAATTTTGGCTTTGCCTTATCCTTGGACTCCTTTAGGTATTTGGTTGGAAAAATTTTTTGTCAAAAATATAAGCGATTGTCTTTGTTTATGTCCCTGGTGGTTGTTTATTTTCTTGCAAATTTTAATTTCGATTATTCTGCGAGCCTTTTTCTCTACCAAAGAAGAATATTCAAAATTACTTTATTTGATTATTTTTATAATCAATGCTTTATTGATTAATTTACTTCATCTGCTAGTTCATAATTATGGCCTCAACAGAATGCTTTTTTCTGCTTCTATTTACTGCCGCTATTTCTGGTTTATTTCTCTTTTAGTTTTCCTGCTTTACCTTTTATTAATGCCTAAAGAAAACAAAGAACAGAAATAATTTTTCATTATCTTAAAATTGACTTGCAAACTTGCTTGTGATTGAATGAAAGATAGGTATGAAAAAGCATTTCCATAATTTATTTATTCCCCATCATCACAACAATCACAAGGCTAAATTACTCCATCATCAGTCTTTATCAAAGTTAATCTTGTTTTTACTTTTTATTCAATTAGCTTTATCTTTTATTTTGCAAGTGCGTCCTGGAATTTTAGGCTATGCTTCCAATATTACAGTTTCCGATATTTATAATTTGACCAATCAGCAGAGAGAAAAAGAAAATTTGGCAGATTTGACTTTTAACAATAGTTTAGCGCAGTCAGCTCAGCAGAAGGCTTTACACATGTTTGCTAATAATTATTGGGCCCATAATGCTCCAGATGGCACTAGTCCCTGGTATTTTTTTAAAAATGTTAATTATAATTATCTTTATGCTGGAGAAAATCTGGCTCGGGATTTTGGCGATAGTGTTTCGACGGTTCAAGCCTGGATGGATTCGCCTACTCATCGAGACAATATTATGTCAGGAAATTACACTGAAATTGGTATTGCTGTAGTTAATGGGATTTTGAATGGTCAAGAAACTACTTTGGTAGTGCAGCATTTTGGGAAACCTACTGTCAATGCGGCTTATTTACCTGAAGCTGTAAAGACTGAAGAAATTACTCCCAAAACAGAAGAAGTTAAAGAAGAAAAACAACAGGAGATAACGACAGAACCAGAAATTGCTCAGCAGGAAATTTTGCCAGCAACAGAACAGAAAATAGAAAACCAGAATGAAAAAGTAGAATACCAAATCTTAACCAAAGACAATACTTTGCCTGAGCAAAATTTGGAAGAACAAATTTTAAGCCAGATTAATAAATTTCCTGTTTTTTCTACCTTTGATATTACTAAAAGTATTAATCTAGCTTTATCTTTTATTATTATTTTTGTTTTAATTCTCGATGGTTTTTTGATCTGGCACAAAGGAATTACCAGAAAAAGTGGAAAAAACTTTGTCCATTTGGCTTTGTTTGTTCTAGTGGCTTTACTTATAATTTTAACAAGAAGCGGAAAGGTGACTTAAAATGACTTTATTTAAAAAGAAAGAAAGTGATTTTCTACATACTGATTATTTTGTTTTACTTTTGATTCTTTCTCTTGGTGGAGCAGGATATTTTTTCTTTATTTCTAGACCTATGCTTCAAGCAGGAGTAGTTGTGGCTACCTGTCTTCTTTATATTATCTGGGCAATTATTCATCATTTAAAAGAAGGTGACTTTCATTATAAAATTATATTAGAATATGTGCTGATAGCATTTTTGGCTATAGCTCTTTTATTAACTTTAATTTTTAGGACTTGATGATTGCCCTCATCAAAAAGATTTTATGAAAGGGATTATTTTAGCTGGCGGAAGTGGAACAAGACTTTATCCAATTACCAAAGTTGTAAGTAAACAGCTTTTGCCGATTTATGATAAACCGATGATTTATTATCCTTTATCGGTGTTGATGCTTTCCGGGATCAGAGAGATTTTGATTATTTCCACTTCTGCTGATCTTTCTCGTTATCAGGATTTACTGGGAGATGGTTCTCAATTAGGAATTAAATTAGACTATCTGGTTCAGCCTTCTCCAGATGGTTTAGCACAGGCTTTTATTCTGGGAGAACAATTTATTGGTCAAGATGATGTGGCTTTAATTTTGGGAGATAATGTTTTTTATGGACAAGGTTTTACCCAAAAATTACAAAATACAGTCAAAAGAACAGAGGAAGAAAATCTGGCAACAGTTTTTGGCTATTGGGTGAACGACCCAGAGCGGTATGGCGTCGCAGCTTTTGATGGAGAAGGCAATGTCACTTCAATTGAAGAAAAACCCCAAAATCCCAAAAGCAATTATGCCGTGGTCGGACTTTATTTTTATACCAATGATGTGATTCAAATTGCTAAACAAATTAAACCTTCAGATAGAGGAGAATTAGAAATCAGCTCAGTCAATGAAGAATATTTAAAAAGAAAACAATTGAAATTGGAAGTTTTGGGTCGTGGTTTTGCTTGGCTTGATACTGGCACTCATGATTCCCTTATGGAGGCTTCCAACTTTATTGAAACCATAGAAAAACGCCAAGGTTTGAAAGTAGCCTGTCTTGAAGAAATTGCTTTTAGAATGGGCTATATAAGTAAAGAAAAATTGATTGAACTAGCCCAACCTTTACTTAAAAATCAATATGGACAATATATGCTCAAATTAGCTCAAAGATCAAGTTAATTTATGAACCTAAAATTATTTTTTATAACTATTTTTATTTCTTTATTCTTTTTAAACTCTACTCATTTTATTTATGCTCAAAGAGAAGTAGAAGATTATAACTATCAATACGAAAAATATCGTGAAGCTTATAAAGATTTTGAAGTTGCCAGAAGCGATTTTGTAAAGCATCAAACTTTGACTTCGCAAAACGAATTAATAGAACAATTGCGTAGAGTTTTAATTCAGAGAGCTCAGGTGATGAGAACTTATTTTTTGGCTTTGAAATATAAACTTAATACAACGGCTGGCGTTGCCAATAGTGAAAAGGCAGAGTTGGGTGCAAGTTTAGATGATCATATTGGCTGGTTGCAAAACAATATGGATACAATAGAGGATCTGCCTTCACCAACATTGTCTGATTTATTTGAATATTCTAAAAGATTAGAAAAACAGGATGCAGATTATCTTATTTTAGGCTATACCAGTTTAGCGACAATTTTGAGTGGAAAAATGCGCAATCTTCATCAACAACTTTTAAATGTAAACAGTAATTTAAAATCATACGTTGATAGTTCCAATATTAAATTTCTTACCAATTGGTGGAAAGAAGCTGATGATTCTATTCTTAAAGCTCGCAATAAGCTGACCAATGCGGAAACTCTTATTAATGAAGAATTAGCAGGCAACACCAGTAATGAAAATAAGGTTGTCACTATTCTGTCAGAGATTCAGGTGATTTTAAAAGACTCTCAGACCGATCTTTTAAATGGCTCAAAATATCAAAAAGAAATTATTAACGAAATGGGTAAAAGTTTAAATCTTGAATTAAATCCCAAACAGGAAGCAAAGCAAGGAAGCGATTCTGCTCAAATTAAAGATAAAACAGCAGATGCTTCAATATCAGGAGAAATAAAAAATGAGTAATGATTTTTTTGAAACACCACCAATCAGCGGCGAATCAATTCCCTACAGGGATTTACAAGAGGAAATAATGCCTTTGACTGATGAACAAAAAGCTCAGCTTGCGAAAAAAGACCAAAATCAGGAAGATAAAAAAATTAAATCTTTGAAAACTTATATTTTTATTATGGGAGGCGGCTTATTTCTTGTTTTAATTTTACTGATTATTGTTATGATTAAAATTTCTCAAAAACAGAATCCAGTTTTGGTAGGTGCAAGTCCAACCCCAGAAACAACTGCCAAACCTCTTGGAGGTAATTTAACTCAAGAAATGGTTAATCAGGTTAATAAAGTAGAAAAAGACATTCAGGATGTTGATCTTCAGGAATTAGATCTTTCTTATCCTCAACTTGATTTTAATATTAGTCTGGAAACAGAGAATTAATTTCTTCTTGACTATCTTTTTTAAAAGCGAGAATATAGGTGCATGCAAAAACCATTAGCAGAAATCTTAAGGCCTCAAAATTTGATTGATTTTATTGGCCAAAGTCATTTGGTAGGAGAAGGAAAACCCCTTAACCTGATGGTTAAAAATAAAAAAATTCACTCCATGATTTTTTGGGGACCTCCAGGGTGTGGTAAGACTACTCTAGCACGTATCATTGCAAATTCATTAAAAGCCAATCTTTTTGCTCTCTCAGCAGTGTCTGCATCTAAACTGGATATTAAAAAAATTGTGGAAAAAATTAAAACTGAAGACAAAGATAAAGTCAACATTTTATTTTTGGATGAAATTCATCGTTTTAATAAAGCTCAACAAGACTTTTTGCTGCCATATGTGGAAGACGGCACTTTGATTTTGATAGGCGCTACAACGGAAAACCCATCTTTTGAAGTTATCGGTGCTTTACTTTCTCGTTGTCGGGTTTATGTTTTAAAACCTTTAACTCTAGAAGAAATAAAAACCATTACAGAAAGAGGAATTAACTATTTGGATTTAAAAATGGACAAACTGGCTAAAGATTTTTTAATTGGTTTTGCTAACGGAGATGGTAGATTTATTCTTAATACACTTCAATTAATTAAAGATATTAAAAAAGATAAACAAAAAATTGATCTTCAATTTATTAAATTAGTTTTGCAAAAGAAAAGTCTTTTGTATGACAAAAATGCCGACAATCATTATGATACAATTTCGGCTTTTATTAAATCCATGCGATCCAGTAATATTGATGCTGCTCTTTATTACCTTGCTCGGATGATTGAGAGTGGGGAAGATCCAAAATTTATTGCGCGCCGTATGATTATTTTTGCTTCTGAAGATATTGGGATTGCTGTGCCGACTGCATTAGTAGTTGCTAATGAAGTTTTTCGTGCTGTTGATACTGTCGGTATTCCAGAAGCCCAGATCAATCTCGCTCATGGAGTCGTCTATCTTTGTCAATGTAAAAAAAACCGTTCTGCTTATAATGCCTATTTTACTGCCTTGGAAGATGTGAGAAAATATGGGAATCTATCAATTCCCTTGAAAATTCGTAATGCTCCTACCAAGCTGATGCAAGACCTAAAATATGGAGAAAATTATGAAATGTATACCAAAGAAAGTTTATTACCAGAGGAGTTGAAAAATAAAAAATATTTTAAATAGATTCTTATTGTAAAATATGATTAGAGGTGGCTCCCTTAATAGCTACGGCTGACCGTGGTCATCTGATAGAGTATAAACTATCTATACAGGGGGTGAAACTAATTATATTTGGTTCATGACTAGTTTAACCATATAAAAACGGTATAAAATCAAGTCATGACAAATAAAAATAGATATAAGAAACTTGCGCATATTTCGGAGCAAAAATTTAGACAATTACTTAGATATTTTGCGTTAGATATTGAAGC
>JAAZND010000057.1 GCA_012798485.1 Candidatus Beckwithbacteria bacterium
AAAAATAAGCCAGAAGCATAGGAATGAGCTTTTTTAGTATAATATCTTGGTTCTCGCGCCTTAATTTCTGTCGCGAATTCAATAGCTTTTGATTTTAGAGCTGGATCTTTTTTCGCTTGTTCTAGGTATAACTCCATTAGTTTCTGAAAGGGTGGAATGTAATCACCTGTGCCCCAAAAGCCCGTTTCTTGTGTTTCTCTAAATTGTTCATAAACCTCGATCTTTTTGTCTATCTTGTCCTCGTATACTCGAATCATTTCCGTGACATTAAATTGATCAGAATAGAAAACTGAGGGGTTATTCATTCGGGCTGCCTCCATCAGTTCTTTAGCTTTTGTTTTGAGCCTAACCGCTTCTTCACCAGTCTCCTTATCCGCTTTATTTCTAAAGTGCTGGGATAGTTCGTGAATTTTCTTGTAATAAGCAGAAGGATTTTTAACTTTTGTTTCTTCAAATAAGTAAGCGGCTGCCTCTAAATTACCTTGATGAGCATACATTAATGCATGGTTAGTGCTCATCCCTTCCCAATACAGAGCTGGTTGTGTGTCTTTAATCTTTTCAAGAAAATTAATTCCTTCTCCTTCTGGTAACAATCCGGCCAAGCCAGTGTATGCACGGGCATCATACGGGCTCATTTCGATATGTTTTTTAAATAGGTATACCCCAACTTCTGCGTAGTCTCTGGTGGTGAAATGAGCAGTATTGTTAGTAAAAGACGAATTAATGTGGAGATATCCATCTTTATCTGGGGATGTAATTAAATGTGGGTAAGGAATATTTGCTTTCCATATTTCTTTTTGACCAGTATATGGATTAATTCTAATCAGTAAGTTAGGGTTATTTCTTGCCTCTTGTAGTTGCTCATCGCCAGTAACAATTCCTCCAGTGTTTTCAGTGGTGTAAATCAGTACTCTTGAATCAGTGGGGATAAAACGAGCATTAGCTATTGCTAAATGCGTATATCTTAGTGATGACTCAACTTCTGGATCGCTAATTCCAGGATTATTTCTTCGTATGCGGGCTATTAACTCGTCATCCGTTTTCCCCTCAAGTCCGTACTTATTGCTAAAGTTAGCATCGACAACCAATTTTGCCCCACTGGGGAGATCGCATTCATAACAAACGTGCCCTGCCGTATTATTGTCGAGAATTTCCTTTACCGAGTTAGCTCGGGCGTTAATACCTAAATACTTTGAAATAGCCAAGAGAACGTTAACCTTACCGGCACAAATTGCATCCTCTTTTTCCAGCACATCTGCAAGATTAGTAGATCCCTTATGGGGGAACAGCCTATCAACCTTGTTGGCTATGGGAACTAGTAACGACTGCATTTGACGATCTAATACAGCCAACCGTTGCTTTTTCTCACCTTCACTCAAACCTGATTTATTTATTTCGCTGGCCTGTCTGCTTAACTCGGCAATTCTGTCTCTGGTATCTACAAGATCAATTGCCTCATCTCGATCTGTATCTTTTGTAAATGACCCTTCAATAATAGGTCGACATCGTTCTTTGAAATTATCATTCAGTTCCTGAATCTTCTGCTTTTTTTCGTCATCAGTAAATGATGAATTGTGGACCTGCTTAATTTCGCTTCTAAGTTTAATAAAATCATCATTAAGCCCATTACTTTCTATGATTTGTGTATAAGCTTGGTCTACCTCACGTCCTTCTAAACACGAGGTGAGTTTTCTAAATTTACCGTTAAAACCAAGGGGACGCTGTATTCTGTCTAGCACTCGAACAGCGTTAAGGGTAAAAGCTGTTTCCAAATATTCATCGACTACGTTATCTGCGAGTGTTTCTCCTTGGTGAAAACCTATATATGAAGATATATATTCTATAGCCCTGGGTTTTTGGATTAATCTGCTAAGTCTTGATGCATAGCTCTCAACTGCAGTTGTCTTTGGTTGTCCATCTGCTCCATTAATTGTCCTCTGAGAGGGACTATTCAGTTTTGCAATATTATCTTCTACGAGGCGTAGATAATTGGCCTTCTCGGCCTCGTCGCTACATAGGGTTCGTGCTATTTCATCTATTGTACATTCCCAAGTTTGTACCTTAACTTCGATTTCTCTAGTGGCTTCGCTTGGTTGTTGGCCTAACGCACTCGTGAAGACTTGTGCCTTTGCTGTTATTTCAGCTAGCTTGTCGATTAATTTGGGATTTTCTCCCAGAAGCTCTCGTGCAAATTCGTCTTGGTTCGTTATAGCTTTTACTTCCGGTGATGGAGCAGACGCGTCTGTCAAGCTTCCAAGCTCGGCTTGCTCAAAAAGTGAATGGCGAAGTTGAGACGTTAACTCAGTAATACCTAGCAAATTTATTACTTGCGCCTGTTTTTCGGGCGACAGTTTTAAGGTGTCATCTTCGGCTATTTTGACACCCCCTTGCTCCTGGAGGACATAAGTCATGCCAAGGCTTGATTTTGCAAGTCGATCCTTTGCGGCACTTCCTATTTGTTTAGCAAATTCTTCTGATCCTGTTTCCATAATTTTTCTATACGGAATATACTTGATTTCCCGTATAAGTCTTTCTAGCTGAACACTACAGCTTAATTGTACTTGATCAGCTCGAAAATATTAACGGCCTAGTATCAAAAATGCTTAAACGGCTAATGATGGCTGTAAGTCTGGGATATAGATATAGTCTGGATAGTTCTGTATAATTTCTCTAACGTTGTTTACAACGTTCCGCTGTTGAAAAATAAACTACAATATTCCTATGTCACCAATTATTCTTGCATGGATTGCCTCCATTAGTTACGGGATTTATGCTATTAGTGCTAAACTTATCGGTAAATATCAGATCAAAAATATTTACCAATTTTCTTTTTTTCTACTCTTTTTAGCGGGATTATCATGTCTATAGTTTCCTATTTATATGGAGGAAGGCTGGCAACAAACTGGACATATATTCTTATCGCTGCTATTGTTTTTGTCATTGGAGAAACTCTTTATCTCATGGCTTTAAAAATTATAGATGTTTCAATTATAGCTCCACTTTTTAATATAAGAGTAGCTATTACTGTTATACTCAGTTTTATTATTCTGGGTGAGTCTTTAACTAACAAATCTTTATATTTAATCATCCTTATTTTTATCGCTGGTTTTTTGCTGTCATGGATGAAAAGTTTTCATTAAAATCTTTTTTCTCCAAAAATATAGCTTTGGGTATTTTATTTATGTTTGTTTTATCAATTAAATCTATCCTTATTAATCTTGCGATTAGCCAGACTGACTACTGGACAGCTACTCTTTGGATGGGATTGTTAGCTATAATATTCTCTTTTATTTTTCTATATCCTAAATTCAAAGACGAACTGCCAAGGACTAAATTTGAAAGTTATCTTAGAGTTGGATTGCTTTCGATTATTGGAGGGATTGGAGATCTTGCTGCTTTCAAAGCTTTTGAAGACAATGTCAGTATTTCCTCAGTAATTATTTCTCTGCCTCTTTCTATGCTTATGGCTTTCTTTTTAGCTATCTGGAAACCATCGCTCCTAGAAAAACATCCTCTTAAAGTTTACCTAGTCAGATTTCTAGCAGCAGCCATTATGATTTGGAGCATTACAGCTTGCATAATTAACTGTTGTTTTGTATCTTCTTTTTCCCGCTATCTACCCTTTTTAAATCCAGAACCATTGCTATCACTAAAGTTAATATAGTGAAGGCAAAAATAATTAAACTCAAACGATACCAAAAAGTGCCAACATATTTCACTTCCACTTGTCCGCTACCTTGTGTTTCAATCTGGATTAGGCCAAATTGATTTTGTTGATAACTAAGTGGTACTTTTTCCTTATTAGGTTTGGTAAAAACAATTTGATAACCCAAATAATAAAGTCGGGGTAATTCTAAAACAGTTTTTAGCGATGGATCAGTTTGCTCTATTGTAAACAAAAGATAAGGAGTATCATCAACTAAAATTTTGGTGCTGGTTTTTGTCTCAGATTTTGAAGCATTAACTATTCTAACTAAACCTTCTCTTTTTAATAAGTTATTAAAGTTATTTTTGCCAGCCGTCGATAGACTTTCATAATAAGTTCCCACTGCAAAAAGATTGGTTGCGCTAGTGTAATCAATATTATCTAGATCAGTGATTTTAACCAAATTAGTAGTTTTATAAGAAATTACTACAGTCAAAATAATTACTAAACCAGTTAAAAAATAACCAACTTTATTTAAACGCAAAAATAAAAAAGGAGTCGCAGCTGCAAAACTCAATAACAGGGCTACAAAAACTGTCAGTCGCCACGGATATTGAATAAAGTTAAATAATTTAGGTACATGTAACCAGAAAAACGGAAAACAGGCTAAAATTAAACAAATACCACTCATAATAAGAGCTATTAAGAAAGTTTTGGTAACTAAATTATTTTTGCTTTTCATGGCTTTAAACTTGACAATTGCTACTAAAACTAAGACCAAAACCACGGGATTAAGAGTAAAAACAATATCATTGGCATCCAGATTATTAAAAAAAAGATAATGTCTAGGTCTTAAAGTTGAATCTGCCACATTCATTTGAGACCTTAGATCAGTATTATGAAAAACAACATAATCAACAGCAAAACGATGCTCTAGAAGCGATACTAAAAAGGGAGCAAAAAGAAGGCAGCATGTGATAAAAACTTTGACACAAGCTAGCCAAGCTATTTTTTGTTTATACCAACTACGAAAATTACTTAAAATAACAATAATAAATATAATAGCAGTATAAAGAGCAGTAATAAGATGACTAAAAAAAATAACGGCAAACCCAAAGATAAAATGATAAAAAAACTTTTTATATTGACCTGTTAAAAATTGATAACAACTTAGAAAAACTACAGGTAAACCGACAAAGCAAAGTGCTTCACCCAAAGCGCTTCTGACATAAAATTCTGATAAAAAATATGGAAATGATAAATAAAAAACAGCTGACAGCAAAGCAACTGTTTTATGATGCGTAATTTTAATAACCGCATAATACATACCAAGTCCAGAACCGAAGATAATGAAAAATTGAAAAAGTTTTAAAGCTAGCGAAATTGAACCAATGCCGAATAATTTTAAAAATAAAAAAATTAAAGCCGGCACCAGATGAGATAGAATTGGGGTAAAAATACGGATTCCATAACCTAAGTTATTGAGAATCACTGGAGCAATCTGCAAGCCGGTCAAGCTAAAATGCTGGGCATTCAAAGCTACCGTCAAAGCAAAAGTATTTCCCAAATAATACATATAGTCATGACCTATAACTACAAATTTGAAAAAACGGAAAGCTAAAATCGCAGCAACTAAAAAAATAATACCAATAGAAAGCAAAATTGGACGATGAAAAAACTTTAACATAAAATCTCTTTTATCTTCGTAATAAATAAATGCCATATCTTAAATTTTAGCTTAAAAGAGATTGAAGGTAAATCATGCTCCTAAATTTTGCCAATCTAAATAATAGCCTGCAAACCCTGGCATCATAAGTTATAATATGTTTATATGCAGGATCAAAATCTTTTAAAAGAAGCCTTGAAAAAATATGACAAAAATAACTATGTTGTGCTTTCGTGGCAAGAATACGATGATGAACTCAATAAGTTAACGGCAAAAATTGTTTCCTATGTTAAAACTAATAACATTCACGTTGATGCTGTGGTTCCACTTCTGCGCGGCGGCAATATTCCAGCGACTTTTATAGCTTACAAACTTGATCTTTTAACTATTCTTCTGTGCAGTATAAATATTTTTTTATTGACAAAAAATGTGAACTGAGAAGAATTCATGGAATTAATGAAAAGATAATTACCAAACAGGATCCGGTTTTTGTGCTAGTAGAAGGTAATCATTGTTATGGTAATCAGGCTAAATATGCTGCTCAAGACCTTAAAAAAGCTTATCCAAAATGCCGTATTATTTATGGCGCTTCCAATATGGATTACAAATATCAGGATGTGGTCAAAGACGCCGAAGTTTGTTTTTATGGTAATCTGACTAACTGCTGTAAAGAATTAAGCGATAAGGAATGTGAAAAATTGGGTATTCAATACAAAAAAGAACTTTTATTCCCATGGGAAAATGTTGATGAAGAATGGGAAATTGTTGAGCTCAAACAGCACCAATATAACAATGTGGAACAAATCAGACAACAAGCAGCTCTTATAGTCGAGTATAATCTTAATTAAGCTATATCTTTTTAAAAATATAATTAAATAAAATCTATCTATTAGCCAATAAATAGATCTCTAAATCTATGACTAACCAAGCACCAGAACCAGAATGTTGCCCCAAATTTGATCCCAAACCCTGGGAGGATAAAATTTTTACCTGGAAAGATAAATCCTTCATCAAAGACAAGGTTTTTACTTTGTTTCATATTCCAGTAAATTTTGGTCAGGTAATTACCAGAATGATCCAAAAACTCGAAAAATCGCAGACAAAAATGCTTCATGGTTTATGTCTTTCTGATCATACTTCCAAATGGAATATGGATCTTTATCTAGCTGTTGATAAAGAAATTCCAAATGCCAATAATGTCAAAATTTCTGGTAAATTTTTAAGTCGGGTTTATGAAGGTGATTTTAAAGATACTGGCAAATGGTGTAACGATTTTACAAAATATGCCAAAGATAAAAATTTACAGATCAAAAAATGGTATATGTGGTACACCACTTGTCCTAAATGCGCCAAAAAATATGGCAAAAATTATGTGGTCATTATCGCTAAAATATGACAGAGATTATTGTAAAACTTCGACAAGAATTAACACAAAATAGCGATCCTCAGGCTAAGGTCAGTGGTCAAAGATTTTTCAAAGAAAAAGTCAATATTTATGGCGTTAAAACTGCGCTTGTGGGTCAAATTGGAAAAAAATATTGGAAAGAAATCCAGGATAAGAATAAGAATGAAATTTTTGCCATGTGTGAAGAGCTGTGGAAATCAGGTTATATGGAAGAATCTTTCATCGCTTGCAACTGGTCTTATTTTTTAAGCAAACAATATGAAGAAAAAGATTTTGCGGTTTTTGAGAAGTGGTTGAAAAATTATGTTTCCAACTGGGCATCCTGTGATACTTTGTGCAACCACACCGTTGGCAGTTTTGTAAAAATGTATCCCCAATATTTGCAGAATCTGAAAACTTGGACAAAATCTTCCAATCGCTGGATGAAAAGAGCCGCAGCTGTGAGTCTCATTATTCCTGCCAGAAATGGTCAATTTTTACAAGATATTTTTGAGATCGCTGATCTTTTACTGCTTGATCAAGATGATTTGGTGCAAAAAGGGTATGGCTGGATGCTTAAAGCTGCAAGTGAGGCTCACCAAAAAGAAGTTTTTGCATATGTGATGAAAAATAAAACCACAATGCCGAGAACTGCTCTTCGTTATGCCATTGAAAAAATGCCAAAAGATTTAAAAATTAAAGCTATGGTAAAATAAAAAAACCATGATCTAAATTCAAAGAATAACCACTTTTGATCAAAATTTAATTTCCAACCTTTTCACTCAGATTGGAGAAACAAATCTTAACCCTAATCCAAAATATTTTGATAATAAACAAAATATTTTATTAGTAGCTTACGACGATAATGAACTAAGCGGTTTTCTTTATGCCTACCTTCTGGAAAGTCTTGACCAACTTTCTGGTAAAATTTTTCTTTATTCTGTTGATGTTTTTGCAAAATTTCGTAGACAAGGTATTGCAACTCAACTCATTACAGAATTAAAACAGCTTGCCAGAAATAACAACTGTAGTGAAATTTTTGTATTAACCAATCAAAATAATCAGGCAGCAATGAGGCTTTATCAAAAAACTCAAGGAGTTAGAGAAAATAATGACGATGTAATGTTTGTTTACAATCTTTAATTTCCCACTTTCTTCACTTTTTTATTTTTGTTTAGATAGTCACATATCCAAAGGTTATTATTCCTCTATTAATTTAGATCATAAAGCTGCAGAGATTAGTCAATCTGCCAAAAAACTTAGAGACTTTAGCTAAGAAAAATTAAACTTGGTAAAGAGGTTTCTTTTTAATCTCATTTAATTTGTTCTCATCTAATTTCTGCAATATTCTTCTGCGATATTTAAATATTTCTAAATCTAAGCTAAATTGTGTAGCTGCGAGGAATTTTAATATCCAATCTTTAAATCCAAACGTTTTACGATTTTTTACATAGAAAAAAGCAAACATATTTGCAGCAAACTCAACCCTCTTTTCTATCCATGCTTCAAGACTATCATCTCGATAACTTTCTGAAGCTAGGCGTGGCGTATTCTTTTTTTCCCATAGATGATAACATTCATGAGCCATAATTCTTCTTAATTCATCGGTGGTAGTTAATTTATTAATAAAATTTAAAGGATCTGTTAAATAAGATTCTTCAATTAGACCAGCTATCCGTTCCAAAAAAAGTCGAGGTAAAAAACATTCAGGTTGAAGTTCTTCATCATCTGTCTTTCTTATTATATGTAGTCTTGTGTATGGCAATTGTCGTTTCTGCTCAATAATCAAAGGATTGGTTTCAAGTTTTATTTGTAAAATAGGTACCTTAAGAATTGAAGTACATTCAATTATTGTTTTAGCAATTACTTTGGCAATTAAAGATCTAGTTTCTGGTTTATATTTAGTTAATATCTCATCTAATCTTAGTGATTTATATATAGTTTGAGAAAAATCAGTAATTAGTTCTTCACCATGTACTTCACCAATATCAGGCGAATAATTTTTCATATATTTAAATATATAATACTAGTTTTACAAATACAATCAGTTATTTTTTATATTAATATCTATATATTGATAAAAATATTTTGCTTATTTAATCTTAGTGGCACAAGCTCAAAGCCCACATTTTTTCTGCTCCATATTTTTTCAAAATCTTGGCACAATTTTGCATCGTCGCTCCTGTAGTAAAGACATCATCAATCAGTAAAAAGTTCTTTTTTGCCAAAGGTTTTTCTCCTAATCTTAAAACTTTTGGATTAAGATCAAAAGCATCTTTGATATTTTCTTGTCTTTCTTTCTTTTTTAAATCTGCTTGCGGTTTTGTATTTCTAATTCTTTGTAAAATTTTAAATGAATATTCAAGCTTAAAATTCTTAGCAAAATATTTCCCTAAAATTTCACTCTGGTTAAATCCGCGCCAGTTTTGTCTTTTGCTGTGAAGTGGAACAGGAAGCAGAATTGGTTGAGTTTGTAAAAAATCTTTAAAGCATTGATATTTCTTATCTTCTAAATTTTGACAAAAAAGTTTAACCAAATCCGGACAAACAGCAAAGTAGCCCTGATATTTAATCTGCTTGATAATTTTTTGGGCAGTCTCATTGTAATGCCAGACAAAAACTAAACCATCAACAAAATCATCGCAGTTTGGATGTTTTGTCCCCCACTCTGACTGTTGTAAACAATCAGGGCAAATTAAATGATCCCAGGTTTGAAACTTATCTAAACATTTTTGACAAATGGTTTCTCCAAAATAATTACAAGAAAGACAAACCGGAGGAAAAAGTAAATCTAATAGTAAATTAATAATCGACATAATATCTTAATTATTTTATAATAAATCATAATCACAACACATTATTAGTTTTTATAAATAGAATTTCATATGCCTATACGCATTGGTGTAGAAGCGGAAAAGTCACTTCGCCTCAAAGAATAACAAAAACTATCTCAAGGAGGAATCTCTCCAGACTTAAGAGATTTAAACTTAGAAGAGTATGAGTTTCAAGAACCCCATTTTGTTCAACCTGAATCCAACCCAAAAGCAAAAGTAGTAAAACGACCAATTCCTCCTATTAGAGGAGGATTATTCCTACCTTATTCTCATGAAGCTCCAGAAGTAAGACGAAGAAGGATGATTGTATTTAAAAAATAAATGATTAGTGGAGATGGCGGGAATTGCACCCGCGTCTGTTTAAACTTTCAAAAACCTTCTACACGTTTAGCTTATTTAAATACTGATAGAAGAAAAAATAAGCAAATATTTCTATCAGTTTTAGTCAATTACTTAGTCCTATTTGACTAGAATAGAATTGCATTTAGAGTTTGTTTTCACCCGAATTTTGACTCCCCTAAAAAAAGTAAAACTGGATGTCAGATCTTAAGCAGCAAAAGCAAATTGAGCTCTTGAAGCAAAAACTGAAGCAACGTCAGAAGCAGCTTTTTTAGTAGTAGAAACTACTCTGTCAGCAAATACTCTAACGGTGCTGGCTGAAATTACTTTATCAGCATTTATTTTTTTGAACCAGTTTAACGACTTAACTCAGGTCGACGTGCAGATTTTCAAAGAGCTTAAACATCAAAGCTAGACATCCCCAATGCTTTTTGTCATTCCTGCAAAAGCAGAAAGCTATAAAGACAATTTTATTTATATAGATATATAGATTCCGCATCTAGTACGGAATGACACAGTTATATTATACCTTATTTTGTCAAAAAGATTAAGATATCAGTAATTTTTAAGCAATCTCTGTTTCTCTCGATCCAAATCTCTTCTCTTAATTTGTTCTTTTTTCTCAAGCTCTTTTTTGCCTCTTGCTAAAGCTATTTCCAGTTTAATCAAATTTTTTTGTGTATAAATCGCTGTTGGCACCATGGTCAAATTTTTAGTTTCCATTTTCTTTTGCAAAGCCAGCATTTCTTTCTTATGAAGAAGTAATTTACGGCTTCTAATTGGATCATAATCAGTATTATCACTAAATTTATAGGCAGATATATTGGCATTGATCAAATAAAGTCCATCTTCCAAAAAACGCACATAACTTTCAGAAAGCGAAATATGTCCCAACTTTACACTTTTGACTTCTGCACCACTCAAAATAATACCAGTTTGTATTCGGCTTAAAAGTTCATAATCAAATCTCGCTTTTTTGTTTATTATTTTCATTTTTATCGCTTGAGTTAATTCAAATGATATTATAACCTACCAACTATTTTCTAATTTCCAGTTCGTATATTTTACTATCCTTTGCAAGCAAAAGCTTACCTTGTTCCTCCAAAGCCACCATACCGCTAACGTCTTTCATCCCTTCCCAGACATACTCTGCTACAAATTCTCCCTTTTTGCTCACTTGCACTACTCTAGTATTTGCTTTATCTAAAATATAGAGGTTGGCGCTATTTTCATCGGTAAAAAACAGGCTGGGGTTCTGTATCGGTTTATCTAAACCAAAATCAGGAAAAAGTAAATTTCTCACTCCACTCACATATTGTCCCACGCTTCCATTGTTATAGATAATCCAAATAGAACCATCCACCGCAAAACTACTCACATCACTAAAATCCTGCTCTTTTTCAAAAAATTTATCAGGTTGTAGTAAATTCTCACCATTGCCCCTCATGCGCCAAACCTCTCCAGCTGCTTTATCCAAAATATAAGCATTACTGCCATAACCCACAAAACCATCAATCTTCATCTCAGACAATTTAAAACTTTTGACTTGTTTCTTCTCTGCCTTATCAATAATCTGTAAACGATTATTAGCAATCAAAAAAACCCATTCCTCAATTGAACCAAGCCAGGAATTATTTTGGACTATATCAGCACCAGCAAGAATTTCGTGAGATTTTTTACTGGTATTTAATAAAACCAAATTCTGATTTTGCTCATCTAAAATAATCAAGTCTGATCCTGTTAAATTGATTTTGGATGCCACTAACTCATCATTAATTAATCCTAAATCAAAAAAAACTTTTGGCTCGCTTATTAGAATTTGCCCAGAAACTTCAGCAAAAGCTTGATTTAGCTCTTGTTCCAAAGAACTTAAATCCACATTCTGTATTCCACTCGTTTTATAAGTTGCCAAGGTTTGCTGAGCTTCAGAAAGTAAAGTCTTGGCTCTTTTAGGGTTTAAATTTTTAAGATTTTCAGCCTGATTCAGTCGATAATAAACATCATCCAAAAGTTTTTGTTTTTCCAATTCCTGACTTTTTTGTTCCTGTTTATACAGACCAAAACCCACAATCACACTCAAAATAACTAAGAAAAAAATACTAACTAACAAACTTAGTTTTCTCTTTGGGGTAAAAAAAATGTTTTTTCTGGCATAATTTAAAGGAATATGATGTCTCTCTTTTCTTTGCGGTAATCTGATTTTTAAAAAAGCTGGTAGTTTAATTTTTTTTGGTTGCTGACCAAGAACTAAAGCCAATAAATGCTTTTCTCCAAAAAGAGCCTGTTCTATTTTACTTTTCTTATCTTTAGTTATTAATTCTCTTATCTTTTGCTGGTCAACTAAATCAAAAAACTTTTTACTCCCTAAAATGAAAAAGTCATTAGCTAAAATCTGGCCACTTATCCCTATTTCTGAAAGAGGGAGAGTAAAAAATTGATTTTGCCTTACAAGGTAAAGTTCAAACTCCCCAAAGCCTACATAATTAAGTAAGGTTAACGATCCGCTTTGACAAACAGAAAACAAAACCAAAGAAACATCTATTGGAAAAGTATAACCACTTTTAAGGGTAAAAATAATTTCTTGGAGTCTTAATAAAAAATTTTCTTCACCTGTTTTAAAATACTTTGTCTGAATTAAATTCAAAATTTCCTGACTGATTGCTTCTAAATTTTGTTCACCAATTATCGTTTTTTTAAGCTGCAACAGCACAAAAAGCTCTCCATATTTAGCTTGATGAACTTCTTTATTAGCCTTTAAGGAAAAAGCTTGTAATAAAAATTCCGGAGTTTTCTCTCCGCCGAACTGGTAAAGTAATTTTGGCAGCATGTTTGAAAATCTAGTTTATAGCAAAATTATAATATGATTAAACCCAAGAAGAAAGCAAAGAGAGTTAATAGTAAAAATATCCATCCAACTGATTTTATCCACGCTCCTAAAGAGCCATTTAAAGTTCGTACCATTAATTGGATCTGCCTAATCACAATCCCGGCAAAAATCACGAAAAGACCTAAGGCAAACATAAAAAAAATTTTTAAAATTAATAAAGCTAGTTGATTGTTTAGTAAATCTTTTATTGTCATGTTATCTAATTTTCCCTTCTATCTTTTCCTGTTCTTCATGAAATAACAGCTCGTTCAAAATTTTGACAATCAAACCAGGTTTAGGCACATCCTCAAATTCAAATTCTCCTTTGGTTCCGGCAGTTTGAATTCTCACGGTTCCATAATTAAAAAAAGATTGCAGTAATCCTCCCTGTACATAGGTTACATCTTCAATCTTGTCAAGCTTTGCGTCAGACACTTTTTTATAAATCAAAGAGTAAAAATCTACATCAATCATTCTTTCATCAGTCACAATATAGACATTAAAAAACCATGATAAAAAATTCTCTAAGATAAAAGCTAAGACAAATAAATACCACAGAACAAACATTATAAACTGAAAATTACTTGGCATCATTTTAATCATCGGCATATAAATAAAAACAACTGGAGCAAGGCAAAAAAGTAGAGAAAATAAAATCCATCCTAAATTTGTAATAATATGACGTCTTAAAAAAATAATAATTTCTTCTTTTTGATCCTGATTTTCAAAACTAATTTTTTGTGGAAAAGTTTGGAAAGCTCCACCAGGATGATAATGTCTTCCAGTTCCAAATTTCTCTTTAATCCCTAAAATAATTTTTTTACTTTTAGCTATTGGTTTGGCAATAGTTGATTGATTATTTTTTTGATTAGAAGAATAAACTACAGACATAAGAAAATTATATCATATACAGGGTTTATTTTTTTTCAATATTAAATAAACCTGAAGTCAAATGAATTGCTCCAGGAGCACGCAAGTTAAAAATTTTATAAAAATCACTTCCTGAAAAAAGTAAAGATCCTCGGTTGGTATTAAACAAAACCTGAGCTGTGGTTCCATCTTCGCTATAGGTAATGGAAACCGAAGAAATGGAAGAAACTGATCCACCATTTTTCTCAGCTTCTTCTTTGACTTTACTTTTACTCCATGTATCTGGAATTGATTCTCCATAACATGAAGAGTCTTCCTGAGATAGATGACTTTGGTTGGACTCGTCTTTTTTATAAACAATCAAGGCATTGACAATATCTGTCATTTCTTCCTGAGAAAGCCATGGGTGAGATCTGCCGCAAGTAGTTCCACTGCGAGTTTTATACCAGGATTTATAAAACCAAGGAGAACCTCCAATTTTTTCATAAGCCTCCGATGTCCAACCATTTCTTCCCGATTTAGTATCCCAAAAACCTGGAGTTGTGTGACCTAAAGATGAATAACTTTCCTGATAACCTCCGGAGGTGGAAGCATACCAGGCATTTACCACTTCTCCACTTCCATTACCAACCAAAATTTTACCTCTGGTATCATTAACTGCATCCCCCCATCTACCAGGGTTCCCAGCTTTACCTGAGTTATAAACTTGACCACTCTCGGTGGTACAAATTTCTTTTTTAAGAGATCGATCTCCCATTCTCCAATCAGTATAAGCCAAAGCATATGAACGAGCTGCAATCGCTTGAGCTTTTAAAGCTTCATAACCGCCTTCATCTGCCCAAGAAGTAGGCATTTCAGCAATCCCTTTAAGATAGTTATCTTCAAAAGACATTTCTCCAACTGTGGTTCTGATATTAAAATTGGTATCCACAGTTTCAATTCTCACATCGCCATAATAAGCTCTTAAAATATCTTCCGCTCCTTGTCCTTCCTTAGCTCTGCCAAAAGCACCATATTGACTCATGCCTTTAAAATGAGGAGCGCCAAAAGAAAAAGCAGCAAAAGCTGGTGAAAATCCCGGATTATAATCTGGTCTTGAAGCTGGATCATCAGATTGAGGGACACTCCCCACAGAAGTCTGAAAAGTGGCTGTTTTTTTAGCCAGCAATTCTTTCTGTTTTACTGTTAGCTCAGTAATTTGTTTAGATAAAGTTTCCTGATACTGCTTAGCGCCTTTGATTTCTTTTTCAAAAAATTGTTTTTGCTCATTGGCCTTGATTTCTAAAGCTTTTAAGGTTTCCTTGTCTTTTTCTAATTTTTTCTTATCGGCTTCAAGAGAAACCAGTTCCGCTGCTATTGCTGAAATTATTTTTTTGTTTTCTTCACTAATTGCTTTACGATAAGAAACTTCTTTGGCTAAATTAGCAATGGACGAGGATGAAAACAAAAGTAGAAATTCTGAAGGTTGTCTGATACTTTTATAAAGCTGCTCTACTCTTTGGGAAAGTAAATCATACTGCAAATCAAAATCTTCCTCTCTTGTATTAATATCTTTTTCAACTTTGACAATGTTCTGCTGAGCTTGGGTAATAGAATAATCCAGATTAGCCAACTTCTCCTGTAATCTTTTAACTTCTGATTCCAAAGGTCTGGTAGCGGCTTCACTTTTATTCTTGGCGTCTTCCAGCTCAGCAATTTGTTTGGCAAGATCTTCAAATTCATCAGCCTGGAGAGGTTTATAGTCTAAGACCAAAAAAAATAAAGAAAAAATTAGTAGTAATTGCAAATTTTTTTTAAATATCATTCGATTTTTCAATTAGTTTTTTTTAATTTATACTAGAATTAAGTATAACATCTTAGCGATGCTTTGTTTTGAAAAAATTATGAACAATCAAAAAATCACAACACAAATTAAACATGTCAGCATATTTATTGTGTTATTTTTTTTATTTAATATTTTTCTTATTCTAACTGATGAAAAAATTTTAGCTTTCTCTGATCCTATCAATCAATAT
>JAAZND010000058.1 GCA_012798485.1 Candidatus Beckwithbacteria bacterium
CCGTCCTCGACGAACGTGGGGACGGAAACCTTGGGATTTAGACGAAAGAGATTCTCACTCTTTTTGACGCTACTCATACCGGCATTCTCACTTGCTGACGCTCCAACAAACCTTACAGTTTGCCTTCAACGCTGACAGCAACGCTCCTCTACTACTCCCCGATTTACATCGGAAAATTCCCATCTTCGGTATACCGTTTATCCTCTATGAATCTTCGGCGCTTCCCATCCAAATCGACCAGTAAGCTATTACGCTATTTTTAAAGGATGGCTGCTTCTAAGCCGACCTCCTGGCTGTCTGAGATGAAAAACTTCCTTTTACTTAACAGTAATTTAGAGACCTTATATGGGGATCTGGGCTGTTTCCCTTTCGACCACGGAGCTTAGCCCCCGCAGTCTGACTCCCAAAAAAGCATTAACTGGTATTCGGAGTTTGGTTAAAGACAAGGCCACAAGGACCTTGTATCTATCCAGTAGCTCTACCCCCAGCAATGTATATTTTGAGGCCACGCCTATACGTGTTTCGAGGAGAACCAGCTATTTCCAGGAACGATAAGCATTTTACTCCGACCCACAAGTCATCCAAAGACTTTACAGCGTCAACTGGTTCGGGCCTTCACCAAGTTTTACCTTGGCTTCACCCTGCTCATGGGTAGCTCTCCTGGTTTCGGGTCTACCACATACTACTAAATCGGGCTATTCACCCTCGCTTTCACTACGCCTACCCCTGCACCCTAAGATCAAACAAATTCATAATTGAATTTTTAATCTCACGGTGCAGGGTTAAACTTGTAGTATATGAGTAACTCACCGGTTCATTCTTCAATAGGCACGCCATCATTCCGATAAATCGGAACTCTGACGGTTTGTTAGCAAACAATTTCAGGTTCTATTTCATTGGGTCTTACACCCTTCTTTTCACCTTTCCCTCACGGTACTCGTTCACTATCGGTAGTTCCAAGTATTTAGCCTTATCCTGTGGTCAGGATAGATTCCTCCCGAAGTTTACCGTCTTCTGGAGTACTCAGGAGTCTTCTAAGGTTTCCTTTACTTTAAATTACGGGGCTATCACCCTCTGTGGCTAGTCTTTCCAGACGTATTCTTCTAGCTTAGGAAATCCTATATTGAAGTCCTACAACCCCCCTCCTATTTTGAAGACAACAAACACGGCTGAATAAGCAGTCGTGTAGTGATCTACAAAATAGGAGGGGTTTGGGCTCTTCTCTTTTCGCTCGTCGCTACTAAGAGAATCTCATTCGATTTCTTTTCCTTTGGGTACTTAGATATTTCAGTTCCCCAAGTTCCCATTCCGCAAAAGCAGAATCTATCGTTTTACAACGATAGGGGTTTCCCCATTCGGAGATCATCGGATCAAGGGATGTTGGTTCCTCCCCGATGCATTTCGTCACCAACCACGTCCTTCTTAGGCTTGAAACTCCATAGGCATCCATTGTTTGCATTAATAAAAAAGATTCTCGGTTTTAATTGCATTAAATATCAAGACAAATAATTCTATTCACTTTTCAAAGAACCAAAGTTTTTTCAATAAATCTAAAGAAAATTATCCAGAGCCTTCTCAAAATTTATCAAAAAAATAACTAGAATATATAGAATCTAGGATTAAAAATCAAAACTTTTAATTTCTAATCCTAAGTTCTAGATTCTTAAGTGTGGACCGTAGGAGAGTCGAACTCCTGGCCTCTACATTGCAAGTGTAGCGCTCTACCAACTGAGCTAACGGCCCTAAAAAAGCTTTATTTTACTAAAACAATGGACACAATCAGCCCAATTCTCCACTTTTATCTTTTAAATTAAATGTGCAAAATAAAAAAATCTCCTTGGTTAGGAGATTTACTAAAGAAAAAAATAAACACTAAACATCATCAAGTTAATAAATTAAGTCTCAATGAAATATTATTTCTGTTTATTTTTTGCTTCATGTAATAAAAAATCTCCTAATTTATAAAATTAGTATAAGTATTCTAACAATAGACAAGACTAAAGTCAAATACTAATTGCAAACTTTTATTTACCTATTCTTCCAAAAATTAGCCTTAATAATTTTTAATTCCTGCCTGCAATACTTTATATAATATATAATAAAAAAGACAATGCGACAAAGTTAATGCAAAATCAATTAGTGGGCTTGCCCACCGAAATCATACAAGTCATAACTGGCTGTAAACCGTTTGACTGGCAAGATAGAGGTGGGTGATCTTGGACTCGAACCAAGGACCTCTGTCTTATCAGGACAGCGCTCTAACCAACTGAGCTAATCACCCATTTCTTAATAACTTACCTTCTTTGCTAAGTTACTAAATTATTAAAAAACCTATATGCTTGTCCGCCGAAGCATCTTGAATGGAGCACGGCGGAATACACCGAGTGAAATATCAAGAACGTAGGCGGAAGCTAATTACCCAAAATAACAAAACTTATTTTATCATAAAACTTATTTTCTGTAAGCTTTTATTTTTTAGAAAGCCAATATTTTTTGACTTTTTCAATCATAACAATGCTGTCATCAGCTAATTTTCCCCTACTATACCCATAAGCTCCTTTAGGATTGGAACTTCTATTTTCCCCAAAAATATATTCTGTTTCATAAGCTAAACCATTTACTCTGATCGGTTTAATCCTGGCTCCACCAAATAATCTTGCTATCATCGGCCACTCGATATCACTTACTCCGGAATTTTCTCCTTGAGCATATTGATTAATTAATTGAGCAATCTTTCTAGTAAAGACACAACATCCGGTAGTCACATCGAGAGTTTTACCAATCTCTTTACTTAAAACTTCATTAGTTCTTGTCTCTGGCTTTTGCTGATGCTTGGGATGAGTTAAAAAAGCCTTTCTCGTTCTACCCAAAGGCCAAAATTGATTTTGTTCATCTTCTTTTATTTTAGTTAATACATCTTCCAATTCTTGAGGAAAATGTTCAAGCCAAAACAAAAGTCTGTCTAGATCAATACTAAAAAAAAGATCGGATGATGATTTTAAGCTTTCTTTCAAAATTATTCTTTTGGTTTTGCTGCCAAATCCAGATTTTGCTTTGATAAATTTAATCTGATTTTCTTTAAAAAATTGAAAAAAAATATCATTCGTCTGATCAGTCAAACCAATAACAATTTCATCAAAAATTCTCTGAATAGTTTTTATTTGTTTTTTGAGAAAAATAATAGATTTGTCCCCTATTGGATCATGAAAAGTAGTTATTAAACAAATATTTTTAGTCATAAGTGTATTATACAAAAAACCACCTTTTTTAGGTGGCCTTTTGATTGTAAAGAACGCAAAATGTGGAAGAAATATTAATCCTGAAATTCACAAGCTGTTTTAATAAACAACAAAAATAGAGTATTTTTTATTGATTACTCAATAAAGGGATAACCGTCGTGACTGGCTATACCTGTACTCCTTAGAAAGGAGGTGATCCAGCCGCACCTTCCAGTACGGCTACCTTGTTACGACTTAGTGCTGATCGCTGAGTTCACCTTCAACGTCATGCTCCTTGCGGTTGCATAAACGTCTTCGGGTACCCCCAACTCTCCTCGCTTGACGGGCAGTGTGTACAAGAGGCGAGAACGTATTCACCGCAGTCTGCTGATCTGCGATTACTACCAATTCCGACTTCATGCAGGCGAATTGCAGCCTGCAATCCGAACTGAGGTGCCGTTTGTGGGATTAGCTCCGCCTCGCGGCTTGGCGA
>JAAZND010000059.1 GCA_012798485.1 Candidatus Beckwithbacteria bacterium
GGGGGATTTATCGCCGCCGCCGAAGCGAAGGTTCATCTGGAAAAATAGTCCCCCCCTACTCAAAAAAACAAGCCCAAGAATTTAACATAATTTCGTTTATCAGACATAGAGGGGTTTGCAAATCCTTAAAAATCAACAACTTACAAATGTAATTTTACTTAAAAATATTCTCCGCTTGCTAAAAAAAGATTTTTTTTTGTTATAATTATACTTGTTAAACAAAAAAATAAAACGATTAAATAAAAAATTAAAAATCTATTTTATCTTTTATTTTTTTTAACTTAGATATTTATATTTATTTATTTTATTTTTTAAAATTTAATATTATAATAAAATATTATGGGTTAAGAGATATAATATTTTAATTTTATATTTTAGTCTATTAAGTTAATATATTAGACATAAAGTTAATAGGTTAATAGTAATAGTTAGTTTATTAGATTAACTTATTAAGTTAACTTATAGGTTTAACTAAAATAGTTAGAAAAGATAGTTTATAAGTTAACTTAACAAGTTATTTAATTTTTTAATATTTTATAATTTGCTGGATTATATTATTTTAATGTGGCTATAAGGTTTAATAGTATAGTTATTGCGTTAAAATAACTGGTTATAGTTTAACAAAATAGTTTAATAATGCTGTTAACATAATTTTATTTAATTTTAATATTCTTGAAATGCTTTACTGATTTGGCTTTTAGCGATTTTTGTTTTTTTTGATTTTTGCCTTGCTGGAACGCTTATTTGATAAGCGTTTTGGCGTTGCAATAGTGAAACGCTCTGAAACACTGTATTGATAAGCGTTTTGCAATTTTGGCGTTTTTGGCTGTTTTTTGGCTCTTTTGCGATTTTGCGAACTTTGTTCACACCAAAAAACGATTTCCACATCCTTGAAACTCTTTATTGACAAGGCTTTTGGGCGTTTTTTAGTGTTTTTTTTGCCGATTGAGAACTTGGTTCCTCCGTTAAGTGCTTGAAAATAAAGGCTTTTTTTAATTTGAGAACTTAATTCATAGGTCCTGTAGTTCACATTACTGAAAATTGATAAAATTATAAATGATTGAAAAATAAGGACTTGCGATTTTTGGCATACTTGGCATAACATTTGCTTATAATATGTTGTAAGCGCCAAAGGGCGCAGAAAGGAGGACAGATATGTGCATGGTAGTTTTAGAAGGATGTGAATTTCCAGATGTTAAAGGTCTCGAAAATAGACCATCCGGTAAAGGTAGTTTAATTATTCATGCAAACGGCACATGGGAGTGGGTGACTCTAGAAGATCTGGAATTGATTAGATATTATATTCCTACTTCTGAACCATATTGTGTAAATTTGCAATATTTAGGAACATTAGAAGAGAATGCGGTAAGGTAAGTTTTGAATTTTAGCTACCAAACCAGAGAAACAAGTTTTTATTTTAGAAGAAAATAACTAAGAGCGCCAAAGGGCGCAGAAAGGAGAAGAAAATGACAGAAGAAACCAAAAAAACCAAAAAAATTGATTTGTATGATTTAAATTTGACCTCGGAAGAAATGGAAGAATTGTGGGAAAAACACAGAGATTTATTTGAAAATTTACTACGGGAAGACGCAGAAGAATATTATTACTGCACACCCTATGGCGACGAGGTTAATGGCAATGTGGTTGGCTTGGATGGAGACATTAAGGATTGCGCAAAAGAATTTCTAAATGGATACACAGATAATTTAATTTACCATACAAGTTGGTATAAGGACTTTGGCTATAAAGAGGAACTGCAGAAGTTGTGCAAGGACTATTTTTACGATATAATTGTGGAGCACGCAAACGATATGGTAAAACAATTGGCGGAGCGGTTTAAAGGAAAAACTATGGAGGAATTGTTTTTTGTGGAAAATTGGAATAATATTAAGGGGGA
>JAAZND010000060.1 GCA_012798485.1 Candidatus Beckwithbacteria bacterium
AATATCTAACGCAAAATATCTAAGTAATTGTCTAAATTTTTGCTCCGAAATATGCGCAAGTTTCTTATATCTATTTTTATTTGTCATGACTTGATTTTATACCGTTTTTATATGGTTAAACTAGTCATGAACCAAAAATTATTATGCTAGAAATTGGTGAATTAAAACCCATTCCTCAAACCAATATATTTTATCCATTAAGAAATTTATTACAATCTTTATATTTTAGGTTTTTACCTCCTGATATGTCTCCCTCATCAAAACCTGATCTTGGTATTTTAGAAAAAAAAGGTTGGCATGAAGAAGGAAAACGCTATAAATTAATTGAAGATATCGCTAAAGGTGGATTTGCCACAATTTATCTCGGTAAAGACGAAAAATTAGATAGACTAGTTGCTATCAAATATTCTCCTTTAAAAGATTCTAATGATCATCAACTATATGCTGAAGCAGTTGTCACAGGTCGCTTAGATCAACATCCTAAAATTATTAGAATACTTGACTATTCTGAAACTAAAATAGGTGAAGAAAAATTTGCTGTTATTGTGATGGAATATTTAAATCCTCAAACACATCCCAATTTACAGCAATTATTAGCCCCAGATTTACTAAAATCATTACAAGAAAAAAAATAGATTTAAATATAAATAAAGAATTAGTTATCAGTATCACTAAACAAATAGCAGAGGTTTTAGAATATTTGCATCAATTAGGTATCTATCATCGAGATTTAAAACCAACAAATATTTTTTTTGATATAGAAGCAAAACAAATTAAATTAGGAGATTTTGGTAGTGCTAATTTAATATTAGGCGAAATAATTACAGGAACCCCAGATTATGTTGATCCTAAAGTTTTTTTAGGAGAAACTAAACCCAGTATAAAATCTGAAATATATTCTCTGATACAGATTTTATTATTTTTAGTTAATGGGACTTTAGATATTCATGAAGCTAAAACAATTCCGGATGGAGAAGATAAATGGGAAGTAATCGCCAGACATAAAAACTTAACTTCAGCTAAAATCGAAACAGATGAAGATCTAAAAAAGAGATTAGAAAGGTTCGGTATTAATCGTGAGCAATTTATAAGAATTTTAAAAAGAGGTGTTGTAGAAGACAATAGATACGAATCAGTCGAAGCATTTATGCAAGATTTAGAGAAGCTCTAATTACTATAACTAACTTCAATTTTTTTGACAGTTTTATTTCCAGCTTCATCCGAAGCTATAATTTCTATGCTATTTGTCCCTTCATTAAGTTTGATTTTTTTGGCAAAATTACCCTCATTATCAACTACCACAATATTGCCGTTGACTTTGACGCTGACTTTTTCATCATCAGTTTTTCCACCAACCACAATTTCTCTTTCTTCATAATAAAAAGCCTGACCATCTTTGGGAATTAAAATTTCTAGAGAAGGAGCTTTGCTATCAGAAATAATCAAAGCTTTAGTAGAAGGTTTGCTTTCGTTTCCCGATGGATCAGTCGCTACAGCATGAAACTCATTTTCACCTTGTGAAAGATAAACATTTTCAAAGTTAAATTGACCATCAGTGCCGGTGACAACTTCCTGATCTTCTTCATTGTTTTTATAAAGTACTACAGTAGAAGCCGGCTCTGCGTTGCCTTTGAGTGAAATTTTAGCGCTCGGCGTAGCTTCAAAGTCAGTATAAATCCTTGGCGCAGCAGGAGCAATTGTATCTTTATTATCAATAGCTTGAGATGAAGATTTCACATCACCAACTAGTGTCGCCAGTTTGATAAACAAAGGCACTCCTAGAAAAATCAAAAGACCAATAAAAGCAATGGAAAGTAAAATAAAAAGAATAGCTTGCTGACTATTTTTGCGATCCTGAATTTGGGCAAGACGACTACTGGTACGACTTTTCATAATTTTATTATGCAATTTTTTATGTAAAAATCAAGAAGAAACAATATGAGCCGTCTCCGAGGATCGAACTCGGGACCTCTCGCTTACGAAGCGAATGCTCTACCAACTGAGCTAAGACGGCAAATTAAAACTCTGCTTTTCTAAACCAAGGAAAAGGTAATAAATTATTAGCACATTTTTCGGTTAAATTCCAAAAACGATTAAAACCATTGGCTTCTATCGGATTATTTTCAACCAATTCTGGATATTCTTTTTTTAGGGCTTTGGAGCAAATAGCAGAAGCTTCAAAATAAGCCAGATTTGAATAGATAAAGCTCAAACTGAAAGCCAGTATTATAGTCAAAAAGGCAAGCAAAATTTTCTCAAAAAATCTTTTTTTGGTTAAAAAATAAACGAGAATAAAAGTTGGCAAAGCACTAAAAGCGCTTAGATTAAGCCAGTTAGTTTTTATCACATTTGTTGATTCTACCAAATAAAAAAAGCTTAGATAAAAAAATATTCCCCACAAAACTGGTTTATTACTAAAGTTAATTTTCATAATATTTTTTAAAATTTATTTTTGGTATTTTTCAATCACAGTAGATTTATAGTTTTTCAATGATTCCTGATTCAAATCCAACAGGCACAAATTATAAAGATCAGTTTCTACATCAATGCCTATTTCCCATTTTTGTCCTTCTGGACTAAAGATATTTGAAGAAGCTTTAGCTTTGTCAGTTTTTTGAATGGTTCTTAGATAACTCTGGGCAAAATCGGTACACATTCTTTGTTTGCTTTGATAAACCCTTCCATTATCTTCAATATCATTTTGATAAAACGAATAGCCAAAACAAACTCCAATTATCACCAAGATAGAAATTAAAATCAAAAGCAATTTTTTATTTAACATTTTTGCCTTTCTGAAAATATAAAAATATTTCTCTTAATTTTAACACAAATCAGTGTTTTCTAGCCAATTCTTACTGATTCTTGTGCGCTTAATTTTACTCAATTTTGCCTGTTGTTTTTGTAAGTGAACATAAGATCCTTTGATTATCTTTTTTTTCAAGCTAGTAGTTGAACCTAGAAAATAAGCAAAAAGCTGCAAGCCATTGCATTTGAGTCAGTTGCGTAGGCAAAGCTTGATAAGCAAATTTTAAATTTTGCGAAATATAGCGGTATTCGCTTTTGGTAAAAATATGCCTTAATCCTTGGGCTAAAGTGGGAGCAAAACTATTGAAAGCAAAACTGACAAAATCAAAATATAATTCACGATTAAAATTTTTTACCAAAGGAATTTTCCTTTTTTTAATTACCAGACTCACCACCTCCACTTTTGGCATAGGACGGAAATGAAATTTTTTTAAATAATGTCTGATTTTGAAACTAAACCAAGGATAATATAAAACAGAAACTTGATTGATTTTAGGTTTGCCCAGCCATCTTTGCGCTGTTTCTTTTTGGATAATTAAAAAGGCTTTTGCAGGTGAATTTTTCACTTCTAAAATTTTTCTTAAAATATCAGCGCTAATACGGAAAGGAATATTGACAAAAATAACATATTCAGAATAAGGTAAAGGCAGTCTTAGAAAATCGCCATAAATAAATTCAAGATTTTTGAAATGCTGCAATCTGCTTTTAGTTTGGGTTAAAAGCTTTTTATCAATTTCTATGGTTTTGACTTTAGCACACTCCAAAGCTAAAGCTTGAGTAATAATCCCATTGCCACAGCCAATTTCATAAACTAGATCTTTGTTAGTCAGGCCAAAATCTGCTATCAGCTTTTTGACTAGCTTTTTATCAGTAAGAAAATTTTGCGAATAGAGTTTTGATTTTAAATTTTTATTCATTTTATTAATATTAATTTAGTAAATTAAGTATAAAAATACCAGCTCCATGGCTGGTATTGTCCAAAAATTGGCACAAAAAAAACACCAAATATCTCAGCAATGCACCAGAACCATTTCCTTAAAAAAGGAAAATATATGCAAACACGTAGCTAGATAGTTGATGTTACGTTTATCATCCTTTTTAATATAACAAATAATCTTGAAAAGTCAACTTTAAATTGAATTTAAGCTAAAATTTTCCTTTCTCATCATTACAAGGTAAAATAAAAATATGATTCAAAAAATTCTATTTATTCTTGGAGGTTTTTTAACTGGTTTATTTTTAAGCTATTGGCTTGTTTTTCACCCTTCGCTTCAATTTAATTTTTCTGGTGATAATAAAAAAACTATCCAGATCGAAATTCCCCAAAAGCAAATTATTGGTTTTTTACCTTACTGGCTAATTGATAAAGCCAAAGCTGATTACAGTGAATATATTACGACATTGACCTATTTCGGACTCACAATTAATAAAGACGGCACAATCATGAAAAAAACCAACCCGCAAGAGACTGAACCAGGTTGGAATGATTTACAAAAAGGAAAACTTGATTCAATTTTTAAGACCGCCAAAGAAAAAAAATTAAAACTCTCTCTATTAGTTTTTAGCGGCAACCATGACTCCATTAATGAACTAATTAGTAAGCCCGAAGAACATGCTCACAATTTGACCCAAGAAGTTATCCCGATTATGCAGCAATACGGTTTTACCGATCTTAATCTTGATATTGAAAGTATTAAGCAGGCTTCAGAAAGCGCCAGGTTAAATTTCACTCAATTTGCTCAAGTGATAAAACAAGACTTAGATAAAGCTCAAATTGGAAGTCTAACTATCGATATCACTGGCAGCGATCTTATCAAACAAAACCTGATTAATCCCCAAAGTATTGTGAGTATTGCCGATTATGTAGTGTTAATGGGCTACGATTATCACTATATGGGCTCATTTGTCACTGGGGCTGTGGCGCCACTAGCTGGAGCAGAAACAAGTTTAGAATATGACGTGCAAACTGCTGTGGGCAAAATGGAGCAAATTATGCCTGTCTCAAAAATTATTCTTGGATTACCTCTTTATGGCTATGAATGGGAAACAATAAATGAAAATCCAAACTCTGCAGTCATTCCCAGTTCTGGCTTAACAGCCAGCAATCAACGCATTGAAGACTTTCTTAGTAAATGTTCCAGTTGTAGTGCTCAGCGTAATTTTCTTACTCAGGAATCTTCTCTAATCTATAAAGATCAACAAACAGGAACCTACCATCAAATGTTTTATCCTGATGAAATCTCTACCACTGCCAAAGTAAATTTTGCCAAAGAACAGGATCTTGGCGGTTTGGCTCTCTGGGCTTTGGGCTACGAAGGCAGAACTATTCTTGAACCATTGAAGGATTATAAGTAAATTTGATTTTCACTCTTTGTCATTCTCGACTTGGCTTTGATGAATATCAAATGCGACGGCCGGGATCTATATAAAAAATTATTTAATATCGAAGGTTCTGGTATTATCATCAAAAATAAATTTCTCTCCAGCTTTCAAAGTCACAACCTGGCTATTATAATCCAGATCATTAAAGGCAATTTTTGCTGATCCACTAGCTATTTTGACAATTATCACTGCTTCGTCTTGAATTTTATCAATAATTATTTTGCCTTCATCTTGTTCGATCAATAAATGTAAAATTCTCACCGCAATCGGAGTTTGTCCGACTTTTTGATATTCCACTTGACCTTGAGTTTGCTCTAATACCAAATTTACAGGCAAAGTTTGAATAAAATTCACTTCACTGGAGGAACCAAGTTTGACCGAAGCAACATTGGTAAACTCAACTTTCACTTCTCCTTTTTCGCCAGTTTTTAACAATTCTCCTTGCTGAATCATTTGAGGGACAGTAATTGCTGAAGCTTGGGTGGCTATTCGCGATTGCCAAAAAACCTCATTATTCAGAGAAGAAATCTGCCCTTGTAAAGAATCTTTGGGAGCTTTATCCAAAGAAAAATTGGAAACGTCAATCGTTTTTTTTACAGAAAGAGGAGACAATAAAACTTGAGTTTTATCAGAAGAAAATAGCAAAATATAAGCGACAAATAAAATAATGGCAAACAGAAAAGAGGCAAAAAACAACAAAAGATTGGCAAGATAATTTTTCATAGTTTCCCTCATTATACTACCACTAAAACAATTTGATCTTTGTCTTAATTTTGCTATATTTAAGCTAAATGAATACCAAACAAATTTACGAAAACTTTCTTCTTCCTCAAAATCTGCAAAAGTATGTGCTTCGTGCAGCCAGTCTTGCATCCATCATTGCCGATCATTGGACAGGAGAAAAAATTGATAAAAATGCTATTATAAAAGCTTGTCTTTTTCATGATCTTACTAAACCTATGATGTTTGATCTTTCAAAACAATCTCAATTTATCAAATCAAAAGAAGAACTAGACAATCTTAAAATTTTACAAAAAAGATTGATTGAAAATTACGGCACAGATGAACACAAAGCTACGGTCAAAGCTTGTAAACAACTTGGATTCCCTCCTAAAGCTTTGCAAATACTTAAAAATTTGCAATGAATTTATACACAAAAACTTATCAAAGCTCACGAATTGAAATCTTTGATCGCTATACATGCGCATCGGACCAAAAGGCATTCTTTCCTTACAGTAAAGACTAGAAGATTTAATAAGCAGACGAGCCTGTTCAAATTATGTACAAAATAAAAAAGATGGTGAGGATTTGGAAAAAATACTAAGCTCAAAAGTTAATATAGATTTAAATAAAATTAATGATGAAGAGATAACTGAAAAGTTTAAAGAATTGCTAAAAATGAATATCATAAATTGATCTATATTAAAAAACTATACTCTCTGAACTTGTAAAGTTTTTGCCTTTTGATAAAGATCTTCTATACTTCCTTCATTCCACCAACCTTCAAGTTCAACCATAGGAATTAAACTTTGATCACAAACAGGAATATGTCCAGGACCCCATTGCCAACCTTCAGGCCAATTCTCCTTAGACTGATCTGCTTTTCCATCACGCACTTGTAACGGTTCTAATCCTTTAAATTTCAATCCTAAACGCTGAGCTAAAGCTATATTGATAGCAACATGATGAAATTGATTAGGAATATCAGGCTTGTCTAGTAAAGCATAAGGATTAAAAGCCTCTTCAAAACTTATAGGTGTTTTATCATATGTATAAGAATATCCTTGAACAATCTTCAGTGCTTCATCTGAATGCTCCTTAAAATATTTCTCATAACTCTCAACATATAATTCAAAAATATCATCAAAATTTAAAATTCTTCCATCAGCAAGAAGCCAAACAATGCGCCATTTTCCTTCTCCATACTCTTGATCCCAATTTCTATATTGTTTATCTCTATTTTTACCAAAAAAACCAATTGGTTTTTTTTCATCCTTCCATATTTCTTTTGTCATTTTTAAAATACTCCTTCATGGCTTTGGAAAAAACTTTTCTTTCTTTAGCTTCAGAAACTCTAAAATTACTAATATTCTCATGCAATTTGCCATTTTCAAATCTTGAAAAAAGATGCATATGATAATGAAAAGCATGTTGTTCACTTGCTGGTTCATTATTTTGTAAAATCATGACTCCATCACAGTTTCTGCTTTTTTTAAGAGCAATAGACACTTCTTTAGCTATTTTCATAATTCTCATTGCTTCTTTTTCTGGCAAGTCGTACAGATTTTCATAATGTTTTAAAGGTGCAACGATCACATGACCTGGGTTATTGCCAACAAATTTAAAATTGATCAGTGCCATAACTAAATCATCGCGATAAAAAATATCATCTTGTTTGATCATTGTATGTTCATTTTCTATACCTTTTACTGCAAGACAAATAGGGCATTGGTAATTTTTTGTAGCGTGATTGTACATAACTAAGATATTTTAGAGATTTTTTAATTTTTATCTCCATTCCATTCCTTCATAAACTCACCAATAAAAGTTTGCATAAATTTATGTCTTTTTAAAGCAATCTTTATTCCAGTCTGCGTATTCATAAGGTCTTTTAGTAAAAATAACTTTTCATAAAAATGGTTTATCGATGAGCTGTTGCTTTGTTTAAATTCTTTTATGCTTGTATATTCTTGAGGGCTTAAGTCTGGATTATAAATTTCTCTACCTTTAAAACCTCCATAAGCAAAACATCTTGCAATACCAATTGCTCCCAAAGCATCAAGTCTGTCTGCATCTTGAACAATTTGTCCTTCTTTACTTTGCATTTTTTTATTAAATTTTGAACCCTTGAAAGAAACATCTTTAATTATGGCTATAATCTTTTCAATAATATCTTGATCAACATTTTGATTTAAAAGCCAATCTGAGGAAATCTTTAAGGCAACATTGTCATCATTAAATTTCCAATCGGCAATATCATGTAGTAGAGCAGCTAATTCAACAATAAATAAATCAGCTTTTTCTTGGCAAGCTATAAATTTAGCCATTTTCCAAACTCTTTCAATATGCCACCAATCATGACCAGAAGATTCGCGGATAAGTTTTTCTCTAACAAAATTTATTGTTTTAGTAATAATTTGATTTTTATTCATTTTTAACAAATTTGACAAATAATTTCTGCTTTTTCTATCCCTAAATCTCTCAAAACTCTAAAACGAGCATAACCATCAATTAGAAAATAATCTGAACCCAAAGCAATCAAAGGTAAAATAGCTTCTCCTTTTTTGATCATATTTATAAAATTTAATTTTCTTTGTATATGCAATTCTTCTTTATCATGTCGATTTATTAAATCCTGATCAACTTTCAAACTAGAGAGTGGCATTTCTAGTAAATGCCACGGATAAAAGTTAATTTTTGCTAAAGGAATATCGGAAGCTTCTTTGGCTAAAGTTTGCTTAACATACGAAGAGATGTTAGGAATAGACGCCCATTGTATTTTCATAAATAAAATAGCTACAGCAGAGCTTTTAGCTTTTTTATATCACCACCTACCAGCACTGATAAATTGGCTGTTATTTTTTGTTTGTCCCAATCCCACCATTTGATTTGCAAAAGTAAATTTATAACATCTTCTTCAAAACGCATTCTGATAATTTTTGCCGGATTGCCTCCTACAATAGCATAAGCGGGAACATCTTTCGTCACTACAGCCTTTGTCGCAATGATTGCTCCATCGCCGATTTTAACTCCAGGCATAATAAGTGCGTCATATCCAAGCCAGACATCATTGCCAACGACAGTATCTCCTTTGTATGGTAAATCTTCCATCTTAGGAATCGCCGCTTCCCAGCCATTTTGAAAAATCCCAAAAGGATAAGTCGTTAATCCCGACATTTTATGATTAGCCCCGTTCATGATAAATTTGACATCTTCTGCAATAGCGCAAAATTTACCAATGATTAATTTGTCTTGCGAAAAAGGATAATGATACAAAACATTTTTTTCAAAATTTTCAACTCCTTTTGGATCGTCATAATAGGTATAATCGCCAATGATAATTTTGGGGTTTTTAATAATGTTTTTAAGATAGCAAACCCGTTTTTGTCCTATCATAGGGTAGGGGTTGTTTGGATCTGGTCCGAAATTCTGCTGATTATCTCTCATAAAAGTTTAATGTATTTAATCTGAATTATAACAGCAAGAACTAGCAAAATTAAATATTGAAAAATTTGATAAGAATATTAGGCATTATTTATTAAAGGGTCTTGTAAACTTTAGCGAAAGACGGAAGCGGTTAACGGGAATCGAACCTGCCTGCCTGCAGGCAGGTTTTGCTACCTACATTGAGCGAGATACGAGAATCGAACTCGCGTCTATTCCTTGGGAAGGAATCATACTACCATTGTACTAATCTCGCTAACGCAATTATTATAATACAAATTTTTAATCTCTTGGAATTGCAAGCTCTAAACCTTCATACAACAAATCTGGATTATAAAGGTTATTGGCCTGGGAAATCTCCATCCACCTTTTAGCGTCACCGTAAGCTTTTTGGGCAATAATTTCTAGAGTGTCGCCAGCTTGGACCACATATTTATCTTGCGTAAATCTTTCTGTATTCTGAGCTGAAAGAACTTCCGGTTCTTTTTTTTCAGCTGAAAGACTGGCAATTTCAGGCAAAATAATTTTTTGACCAACAGTCAATAAATCTGGATTATCGATCTGATTTTCGGCAGCAATTTCTGTCCAATACATTTCATTACCATAAAATACTCGAGCAATCGTCTGTAAACTGTCGCCTTCTTGCGCAAGATAACTCGAAGGTGTAGCAGTTTGCAAAGCCACGTAATTGACATCCTGAGCAGCTTCAGAAGTAATTTGGTTGGTATATTTGGGATTTTTATGCTGGAAATAACTGAGGATAAAAAACAAAACTACAAAAACAACAAGGCTTCCAATAATAGTGCTAAAAATTTCTTCACTAAGTTTAACTTTTTTTAAAAAAAGATAAAGTTTCTCTTCAACTATATCCATATTTACCAGCTCTTGTGTTAAAATAAATTTAACTCAATTATACTTAAAAGGCTATTTTTAGCAATATCGCTATTGAGAGTTAAAAAAATATTAAAGCTAATCTTATGCATTTACAAAGATTATCACTGGCATTACTTTCTACAATCATTATCAGCCTGATTTCCTTAATAGGCATCTTTACAGTAACTATTAAAGATAAAATTTTATTTAAAATTCTCATTTTTTTAGTGGCTTTTTCTGCTGGAGCTTTGATCGGTGGAGCCTTTTTTCATCTTTTACCTGAAGCCTTAAGCACTCAAACTATTGAAAATGTCAGTATTTTTTTACTTATTGGTTTTTGTGCTTTCTTTTTGCTGGAAAAAATTTTACATTGGCGCCATTGTCACGAAAAAGGAGATTGTAAAATTCATCCTTTTTCTTATCTAAACCTAGTTGGCGATAGTATTCATAATTTTATTGATGGGTTAGTAATTGCCTCAAGTTTTTATGTGGATCAAAGTTTAGGCATTTCTACCAGCTTAGCAATTATTGCTCACGAAATTCCTCAGGAAATTGGTGATTTCGCTATACTTATTCATGGAGGTATGAATAAAAAAAAGGCTTTGATTTATAATTATATCTCAGCTTTTTTTGCTATTTTTGGAGCTGTCTTTGGCTTTATTTTGATTGAACAAATCAATAATCTAAGTAATTTCTTATTGCCTTTTACGGCTGGAGGCTTTATTTATATTGCTGCTTCTGACTTGATTCCAGAGCTGCACAAAGAAAAAAGCTTCAAAAAATCCATACTGGCTTTTATCTTTTTTCTAGCTGGTTTAATTTTTATGTATTTTACTAAAAAATGGCTTGAATAATTTTTCCTCTTATTTTTTTGACAAATTTCTTGCTTGCATTATATATTTTGTTGTGATATATTTCTAACATATAGTTATAAATAATTAACATTTATTATTTAAATTTTTTAGATAATAAAAATAAAATGATAGGTAATCCAAAGTGGTTTGAAAGACGCAAATACGGCGGCTGGGGAATAACCCCAAAAACATGGCAAGGCTGGGTTTATATTGGAATAATGGTTATCCCATTTGCGATTTTTCAATCTTTGCCTTTTTGGGATAATCTCACTCGCTTAATTATTTATGGAATTTGGATGTTAGTCTTAATAATTGATATTTTGTCTATTATGAAAAATTTAGATAAGGATGAAAGAGAAGAAAAAATCGAAGCTTTAGCAGAAAGAAACAGTACCTGGGCTATGATTGCTGTGCTTTTAGCGGGAATACTTTATCAAACTTATCTTAGTGCTTTTAGCCAAACTGTAAAAATAGACTGGTTTCTAGTAGCAACTTTGGCAGCAGGAACGATAGTTAAATCTCTTTCCAATTTTATTTTAGAAAAAAAAGATTTGTAAAACTAATTTAATTATGCAAACTAAAATTAAAGAATACCGAGCTAAATATGAGCTAACTCAGGAAGAACTGGCACAAAAAGTGGGAGTAAGAAGGGAGACTATTGTTTTTCTGGAAAAAGGGAAATATAACCCATCTTTAAAACTGGCTTACCAAATTGCAAAAATTTTAAAAACTTCTATTGAAAAATTGTTTATTTTGGAATAAAAAAGCCTTTCAGCTTCTTCTAAGCTAAATTTGTATAATAAACTTATGAAAGTTTTAATTGTTGAAGATGACCATAAAATCGCGCAAAATATTAAAAAAGGCTTGGAGCAGGAGAATTTTTCTGTTGATTTGACTTTTGATGGAGGGCAGGGTTATGATTTTGCATCTCAAGAGGAATATGATGTTATTATTCTTGATTTAATGCTTCCAGAAATGAGTGGTATTGAAATCTGTAAAAAACTGAGAGCCGAAAATAATCATACCCCAATTTTGATGCTTACAGCTAGAGACCAAATAGAGGACAAAGTTTTGGGCCTAAACAGTGGGGCTGACGATTATCTTCCAAAACCTTTTGCTTTTACCGAACTTCTGGCTAGAATCAAAGCTCTTTCCCGAAGACCAAAACAGAGTTTACAAACCAAATTGGAATTTAAAAATTTAACTCTTGATACCATTACTTACAAAGTAGAAAGGTCAGGCAGGGAAATTAATTTATCCAAAAAAGAATTCAGTTTGTTAGAATATCTTATGCGTCATCCACGACAAATTTTAAATAAAGATCAGATTATTAATAATGTCTGGAATTTTGACGCTGATATTTTGCCTAATACTGTTGAGGTCTATATTGGTTATTTAAGAAATAAAATTGATAAACCATTTAGCAATGAGCCAAGCTTAATTCAAACGATTAGAGGTTTTGGTTACAAACTAGACGAAAAATAATGTTTGCCAAACTCAATCTTTTCCAATCTGCAAGACTTAAATTAACCGCCTGGTATATTCTTACCATTGGCATTATTTTGTTTATTTTTTCTACTGTGATATATCAAATCGTGGTTGAAGATATGAAAAGAGAATTTCATCGTCTATATATGATGCAGAAATTTGATGTCAAAATCCCCAGAGGTAATGTTCCTCCTCCCATACAAGGGTTAATGCAAGGTTTTGAAACCGGTTTGGATGAAGAATATTTAACTGAATTCAATCAGGCGAAAAATGAATGGAAATTAAAACTGTTTATGATTAATGGACTTATTTTACTAATTGCTGGAGGTTCAGCCTACATTTTGGCTGGCAAAAATCTCAAGCCGATTGAAGAAATGACCGAAAAACAAAAAAACTTTATTGCTGATGCTTCTCATGAACTGCGAACACCTTTGACCAGTTTAAAAACTGCTATTGAAGTCAATCTCAGAGCTAAAAAAATTGAAGAAAAAGAATTTAGAAAAATACTGGCAGATAATCTGGAGGATATTAATGCTTTACAAAAATTGACCAATTACCTGCTTGATCTTACTAAAGTTGATAATATCAATTTAACTTTTGAAGATTTGAATCTTAAGGATTTAATACAGAAAGTAGTTGATAAATTCATGCCAATAGCAATCAAGAAAAAACTGACTATTAGCACCAAACTCAAGAATGTTTTTTTAACAGCTGATAAACTTAAACTGGAACAATTAATCTCCATTTTACTTGATAACGCTATCAAATACACAGGCAAAAATGGAAAAATTTGGATAGAGCTAACCACAAACAAAAAATATGTTTATCTTAAAATTAAAGATAATGGCATTGGCATTGAAAAAGAAAATCTGAAAAAGATTTTTGATAGATTTTATCGAGCTGAACAATCACGTACTTCCAAAGGTTTTGGTTTAGGGCTGGCAATTGCAGCTAATATTGTTGAGTCTCATCATGGCAAAATCGAAGTCCAAAGTGAGCCTGGCAAGGGCAGCGAATTTATTGTCAAACTCCGAAAATAATTTTAAAATCTCCTTTGTTAAAGAAGGAGTTTAGCTAGACAGAGGGTTTTAAATACCTATTATCCCTTTCTCAATTTTTAAATTATTCTGCCTTATCAAAAAACCCTAAATTTACAAGTTTCTGTATTCTTTTATTTCTAAGCTTTTTCTCAAGTTTGTATTTTATATTAGAGACAATTCGCAAAATGTGTATAGATTTTTAAAGGGAAAATTTATACATAAAAACATTTAAAAGCGAAAAAAAAATTAAAGATTTTTTTAAAAAGCCATATTAAGCTCAATATTTAAATTTACTTAATCGCTTAAAAAGTCTTTAAAAACAGTTATAAAATTTTTAAAGTAATAATTTATCCAAAAATTATTACTAAAATATGAACAAAAAATTTCTCATTCCAACTCTGGCTGCAGTCATCCTCTCGGTTGGAGTTTTAAGCACCAGCACTATCAAAGCTCAAGACGCAGGCAATCCTGATCAAGGCTTAATTACCAAATTAGCACAAAAATTAGGACTTGAAGAAACTAAAGTTCAGACAGCTTTCGATGAAGCTAGAACTGAAATGAGAACAGAAAGACAGGCTGAAATGGAAACTAAGTTTGAAGAACAGGTTAATCAATTGCGTGCTGACGGAAAAATTACCGAAGCACAAAAAACTGCCATTTTAGCTAAACATGAAGAAATGCAAAGCCAAATGCAAAATAGAAAACCAGAAAACAAAGAAGGTTGGCAAAATATAACACAAGAAGAAAAACAAGCTCAAGCCGAAACAAGAAGAGCTGAAATGGAACAAAGAAGAACTGATTTAGAAAATTGGGCAAACACAAATGGACTTAATTTAGAAGAACTAGGACTTTTTGTTGGAGGACCTCATGGAGATGGGAAGGGCATAGGACCAAGAGAAGGTGGTATGGGTATGCCGATGGAAAAACCAACAGAAACACAAACTACTACTGAATAATTTCACTATTATTCAGATAGGAAAAAAGCATCTGGCACCAGATGCTTTTTTTACTTTTTAAAGTATGTTATGATCAAGCTGTTATTAAATTATTACAAAGGAGAAAGTATGACAAAAAAATATTTATTTATCTTACTTGCCTTTCTTTCTTTCTTGGTATTAACTCCAGCTAAAATTAATGCCAAATTTAGAGATGAAGATAATAATCAAAGTAATTTACAAAGAAACATTAATCTTGATGAAAAACCCATTCTACGCAAAACTCCTCCACAAGACGCAACTCCTTCAGGCTTAATGAGCAGAGAAATGAATACAGGTAAGGACAAGCAAGAAAGACAGGAAAATAGAAAAGAAAAACAAGCTAATTTTAATGAACAAGCACAAAAACATAGTAAGAGATTGGAATTTCGCTTCAATAAATATCAAGCTTTGTTCGAAAAATTACTTAATAAGTTTAAAACTAGAATCGAAGCTTTAAAAACTGCAGGAAAAGATACTGCTTAAATTGAAACTAAATTAACAGCATTACAAACTCAACTGGAAGCGGCAAATAGTAATGCTACACAAGCTATACAGGCTTTTCAGGAAATGGAAAATGGACCATTAGGAACACAAAAAGAAGCTTTTGAAAATGCTAAATCTTTAGCTACTCAAGCTAGAAATGCTTATAAAGAAATTCTAAGTAGTTTTAAAGAAATTCTAGCACTTATTAAAACATTAGAAAAATAAAATATGTCAAAACATATTTTTAAAAATATGAAAAAAATTCTATTTTTATTTACTTTTATTTTTTTAACTTTCCTGCTTTCTGCTTGTAGTTTAAATAATGTCTTAAAAAAAGATGAGGGAAAAACTCAACCCACAGCCGAAGATCAAACAATTATGGAAAAAACTGGTAAAACTGTAGAGGAGCAAAATGATTATTTAGAAAAACAGACAATTTCTGATGATAATTCAACAGCGACTTTGGAAAAAGAATTAAATAACATTGTTATTTTGGATGAAGATTTCTCAGATACAAAATAAAATGTATCATCAATTTAACTTTAAAAAACGCCTTTTTAGGCGTTTTTTATTATTAAGCATTTTCTCAGCTTAAACTTTCATCATATATTAAGTTTTTATTATTAAAAATTCCAAAAGGAGCAAAATGAAAAAAACTATTATTATTCCTTTTCTATTATTAACCGCTGTTTTATTTACGGCTTGTACTAAAAATGAAGTATCTACAACTACTCAAGAAAATAAACAAACACAAACCCCACCCACTGAGAAAAAAAATGTGGGACAAAATCCAGGGCAAAATGGCCCTCAAGCAGATCCAGGTGGAATGAATCTTGCTTCTGCTGCGGCAACTCTAAAAATTAGTGAAGAAAAATTAAAACAAGCCCTTGATAGTGCTAACAGTCAGGGTAGACCAGATTTTGCTAGTGTAGCCAAAAAACTCGGAGTTACTGAAGAGGCATTAATGAAAGCTTTAGGTATGTCTCAGGGTCAACCAGGCAAACAAGGAATTCCTAACGGCCAAAAACCAACTCAAAGCAAATAGTAGCTTTCTCAGTTTTTTCTAAGTATAGCTTTATAAAATTAGCTTTGCTATAATAATTTTATAAGTAAAAATATATAAATTTGTAAAGGAGTAATATGATTTTAAATCCATTTAAATGGAGTTTAAAAATAAAAATTTTAAGCTTCGTTGTTTTAATAATTTTAGGTGGTGGTGGTTATTATTTTTATCATAATAACCAGGCCAAAAAAACTGCTACTAAAATTTCCACTCAAGTTGTCACCAAAGGTAATTTAGTTTCTTCTATCAGCCTATCTGGACAAATAGAGCAATCAAATTTAATTTCTGTTTCTACCAAGGCTAGTGGTGAAGTTAAACAAGTTTATGTGACAGATGGTCAAATAGTCAAAGCTGGAGATAAAATTGCTGAAATTACTCTTGATACAACTGGAATCAATAATCAATCTTCGGCATGGGCAAGTTATCTTAATGCTAAAAAAAATGTTGATTCTGCAGTTGCTTCTCAATATACTCAACAGGCAACTATGCTTCAAAACTGGGATACATACATGGATAAAACGAAAGAGGATAATTATGAAGACCCAAATTCTGAATACCGTAATTTAGCTGATTTCAAAATTATTCAAGATCAATGGTTAGCTTCAGAAATTAATTATAAAACTCAGGAAACTAGTATTAATAGTGCTCAAGCTTCACTTTCTCAAGCTTGGTATAACTACCAACTTTATCAAGCAACTATTACCGCTCCAGTTGATGGAACCATTGTTGGATTGAATTTAGTGGAAGGACTATCTCTTGTTGGTTCGGAAAATAGTAGCGGTGGAGCTGTAGGACAAACTGTAGCTAGTATCAAAACAGTTGGTAATCCAATTGCCTCATTTACTGCTACCGAAGTTGATATTCTCAATATTAAATCAGGACAGAAAGTAAATCTCACTATGGATAACATTTCAGATAAAACTTATACAGGAACCGTTGCGGGAGTAGATAGAGTCGGGACAGTCACAAGCGGCGTCACTCAATATACAATTTTGGTTAAATTTAATGAAGCTAGTGATAATATTTTGACTAATATGTCCTTGACCGGTGATATTGTTTTGGCAGAAAAAAATGATGTATTAATCATTCCAACTACAGCTATTACGGAAATGAATGGTAAAAAAATTGTTAAAGTGATAAAAAATGGGCAAACTCAGCCTATAGAAATCACCACAGGTTTAGAAACAGATACCGAAATAGAGGTTTTAACTGGACTTACAGAAGGGGATGTAATTATCAATGGAACTACCGCTACCAATTCTATCAACAGCTCAAACAACGAAAAAAAAGGTGGAACCGGCTTTATGATGGGTGGTATGGGTGGCGGACAACCTCCATCAGGAGGAGGAGCTGTCAGAGGAGTAATGATGGAAAGACATGATTAATTAATTAAAATAAAAACTATGGATATTATCAAAGCTGAAAAATTAACCAAGGTTTACAAAGTGAGTGAAGATGTAGAAACGATTGCTTTAGAAAATGTTTCCTTTACTATTAAAAAAGGTGAGTAT
>JAAZND010000061.1 GCA_012798485.1 Candidatus Beckwithbacteria bacterium
AACAAGCGACTTGTTTGAGTGGCTGTTAGATCTAAACAGAAACAAGAAATAATCTTTTTCTGTTTATAGTTACTAATTGGTCTATTATGACAAGACATTTAGCTATTTTAACATGCTAAATGCTAGTCTAGACCCTTATAATTTCTGCAATTAGTTGAAGTTTAGCTTTTGATTTTTCGTTGTATTTTATATGATATTTTCTGGAGAGTATTTTGAGAGTCTTGAATTTTATTTTCCAGAATCCACCAGTTAAAATCTTTTAAACCCTGTTGTAAATTTTCTTTAATTAATTTTGGCTCGATTGTTTCTTGTCTACACTTTTGGGTTTCCCAAATTTTTACTATGACTATAAATTCATAAAATGCCTGTAGAATAGATAAAATTAAACCATGAAGCCCATCTTTAAACCCTTCTAAAGCTAAAAATCTTTTGATAAATTCATTGATCGGTACGTTGATAAAATCAGTCTTTTTCAGCTTTTTATCTTTTTGATTGTAGGCAGTTGTATTGGTATATTGATCCAATTTTTGGATAAAGTGAGAAATTGAAGAATAATTTTCGTGAATAAGATGATTTTCTAAAGTGGCAACTTTACCTTTTATTTCCGGATCTTGATGTAAAAATTGCTTGTTAAATTTTACACTTTCCTTTTTAAATAATCTGATCTGATAGTCTGGATACCAGCCTGTGTGAGTAATCCATTTACTAAAGATGAAATTTTTTCTGGGAATTTTGTAGATATCCGCTTGAGGGTTTTGTAAAATTTTTACAATTTCTTCTTGTAAAGAATTGTCTAAAATTTCGTCAGCATCAAGCCATAAAATCCAATCATTTTGAGCTTTAGCAATAACTTCATTTTTGGTCACGTCAAAATTATCCTGATGTTTAATACTGAAAATTTTATCAGTGTATTTTTGACAGATCGTGGAAGTTTCATCTGTAGTTAAACTATCAATACCAACTACAATTTCTTGAGCAAAATTTTGCACAGACTTTAAAGTATTTTCGATTTGTTTTTCGGCATTGAGTGCCAAGATACAAACAGTAAGGTTATTTTCTTGCATAGTTTAAAAAAGTTTTGACTTGATTAAGTAAATTTTTTTTATCAAGTAAAAAAATTATTATCAAATATATCATAGCACCTAAAATAGTGGCGCTAATAAGTTTGTAGATTCCGGCAAATAGAAATTGATCTAATAATTTAACTATTATAATCATTAAAATAGAAGCAAAAAAAGCTGGATAAATTTGCTTTAATAAATTGAATTTGATAATTTTTCTAACCAATAAATAAGGAATAAGAGAAGTAAGGCTGATAATGATTGATGCCATAGCTACTCCTTGAAAATTGAATTTAAAAGCAAAGAAAGGATATAAAATCAGAGTTAAACTAGTCCACATAATCATAAGATACAGATTTTGTTTGACTTTGCCCATGGCAGTCAAAAAATTAGTTAAAAAAGTTGAAATACTTGCAATTGCCGCAGAAATTAAAAATAGGTTAAAAGTATTAAGTCCTGGCTGCCATTTATAATATTTTGGAATAATTTCAATAATTAAAGGCATGACGAGATAGGCTCCGGCAAGACTTGGTAGAATGAGAAAACTGATGAAATAAAGTGCTTTTTCTAAAGAAGCTTTAGCCTGATCTAAATTTTCTTGAACTCTGGAAAAAAGCGGAAAAGCGACTTTGATAGTTGAATCCATAAAATAACGTAAAGGTAAATTTGCCCATTTTTCTGCCCAGCCTAAAATGCCAATTGCTTCTAAACCTAAAATTTTTCCTAAAATTAAAATAGAAACGCGATCTTTAAAAACAGCAATTAAACTATTTAATTGATAAGGAATACCAAAACTTAATAATTTTTTGATAGCTTTGAAATCAAAGCCTAATTTAGGCTTCCATCTGACCAGTAAATAAATACTGATAGTTCCAGTTAAAGCTCTGACTAAAACTGCCACGATGTAGCTTTTGATACCAAAACCTTTAAAAGCCATAAAAACGACAATAGCATTGAAAGAAACTGTCTCAATAATTTGAGGAATAACAATATTTTCAAATTTTAAATTTCTTTCGGAAATAACAGAAGGAATAGTTTTAAGAGATGATAGAAAAAAACTTAAAAGCAAAGCAAAGTAAAGATATATTCCAAGCTGATCTAAGTTATAAAAAGTTTTAAAATTATTGGCAAAAAAACTGGCAATCAGAATACCAAGACTGACCAAGCCCATTTGAATGGTAAAAGTGGTATGAATTTCATTGTCTTGTAAATCTTCTTTTTTTTGGATCAAAGCGCCGGCAAGACCAATATCAGAAAAATAAACTAGAATATCAATAACAGTTGAAGTTAAAATAAAAACCCCAAAATCAGCAGGAGAAAGAAAAATAGTCAGAGCAAAAGCACCGATAAAATTAATAATATTTAAAATAAAGGTTCTGGATGTAAGAGTCAAAACCGATTTTGTGGCTTTATGCGCTAGAGATTTACTCATAAAAATATTATACTAATTAATTAAGAATAATACTAATTAAGCAAATTTATGCAAAGCTATGCTTTAATTTTTTTTATCGGATTTATTTTATCTTCCATTTTGAATTTATTCTTTTATTCTGTTTATGCCACCAATTTTTTAAAAAAGAAAAAGCCTTATCTTTATGCTTTAATCTCAATTTTATTTTTACAAATTCTTTTTATTTTTCTATTTAAATATGAAGTGATGGATGTAGCTTTGAATGCTACGGCTGGCCATTATCTAAGACAAAAAATTGATTTTTATTGGATTGATGCAGATCATTCTCAATATCCATTTTTTCCATTTTTAATTTTTCCTCATGCTATTTTTGATTATCTCCATGAGACTTTTTCTTATTTTACTTTCACTTTTTATTTAAAAGTTATACTTTTACTTCCTAGTTTGTATTTTATTGCCTTTAGAATTTACAAGCTTTATAAATCAGAATCTTTATTGCTGGCAAGAAAGAAACAATTGCAATTTCTCACTTCACCTATAGTTTTTGGGATAATTTTAGCTCATGGTCAGATAGATATTATTCTTTTAGCTTTTTTTATTGCCTCTCTATCTTTTTTATTTGAAAAAAATATTAAAAAAGTTTTTTTGGGTTCAGTTTTATATGGCTTGTCATTTCTAACCAAAACTTGGTCTTTTGTGTTTGCTTTTGTAATTTTTAAATATCAAAAGAATTTTTTCAAAACAGTTTTTACAGGGTTGGTAATTTTATTTTTAACTTTTGTTGATATTTTTATCTATACACGTTATGTTTTTGGTTCTGCTTTTCGAGTTGTTTTCCCGGCAGTTTTTAAAGCTGGTGGACCAATTGGAGCGTGGGGCATTCCTTTAATTTTAAAAATATTTAATCTTAATTTAGCAGTTTTTAAAACTTATAATTTATATATTTTCCTTTTTTTATTTTTCATAATGCAGGCAGTTTTATTTTTTAAAGCAAAGAAAAATCTATATCACAGCCTAATGCTTAATATTATGTCAGTATATCTTGTTATTTTTAATTTTGGTATTCAATATTTAATCTGGATTTTACCTTTTATTTTTTGGGAAAAAGGCAATAACGATAAACAAAAAAATATTTTTCAGGTTTTAACATCTGCTCTGGTTTTATTAACCTATTTAAATATTATTAATTCAGTAGTTTTGATTCCAACACTAGTTTTGGATTTTTTTGCTTTAGTTTTGTGGCTTTATCTTTTATATTGGTTTTTAAAGGAGTTGAAACATGAAGCTTAAAAGTTATTTAATTTTTATTATTTTTTTAGTCATTACCTTATTATTTTATATTGATTCATTTTCTCATTTTTTTTATCAAGATGATTTTTTTCATTTTTATATTTCTCAAGCACATTCAATCAGAGAATTTATAGATTTTTTTAATCCTATCAATAAATTTTCTTATCAAATTTATCGACCTCTTTCTACCCAAGTTTTCTTCTTTTTGTATCAAAAAATCTTTGGTTTTAATCATTTTATTTTTCAATTCATAGTTTTGCTATTATTATCTTTAAACTGCTTTTTATTATTTAAAATAATTAGTAAATATATCAATCATAATTTAGCTTTTCTTCTTGCAATTTTTTATCTTTTTCATCATCAAAATATTGGCATAGCTTATTATTTATCAACAATTCAAACGAGCTTTGTTGTTTTGTTGACGTTATTATCACTTTTAGCAATTCAACAAAAAAGGCAGAACTGGCAAATTAAAGTTTTTCTTTTTTACTTTTTATCCTTGTTTTGTCATGAAATAATTATTTTTAATTCTTTTATTTATATTTTTATTTTACTTTTGGAAGATTTGAATAATTTGAAAAAAGAAAAAAAGTTAATTATTGCTTTATCAAGTATGACTATTCTCTTTATTATTTTCAGACTCTATTTTGTTAATAATCAATTTTTTCAAAATACTCATTACAGCCTTTCTTTTAGTCCTAAAACAATTATGAATAATTTGATGTGGTATATTTTTTGGTTCTTGTCTGTGCCAGAGTATGTAATTAATTTTGTTGGGAGCGGGTTTAAACCCTTACCACCATTATTTAATCAGTATTTGCGCGAAAGCATGTTTAGTTTAATTTTTCTTTTTGTTAATCTGGTTATTTTTAGTTTTTTAATTTTGAAAAGTAAGTTTAATCAAAAAATTATATTATATTTTGCCTTTTTCATAATTTCGCTCTTACCTGTTTTACTGTTTCCATGGCATAAATATGTTTATTATTTGCCGGTTGCTTCCATTTTTGTCATTATTGCTTTAAGTTTAATTATCAAAAAAAATCATAATTCTAAAGTATATTATTTAATTTTTAGCTTATTGCTTATTACAGCTTTTGCAACCAATTTTGTTGATAGGAAAACAAGCTATAATTTCAAAAGAGGCAGGTTTGCAGCAATAATGAGACAACAGCTTGACTTTTCCTTGCTAAAAAATGGAAATAAAAAAATTTTGCTTGCTAATGATCCAAGTTTTCAGGTCTTTTCCAAAGATTGGGGTTCTACCAGTAGTCAAGCTAAAATTGTGTTAAGAGATGATATCGGGATAAAATTGCTTTCTCAAAACCCTCATCTAATGATTTATTATGAAGATGATGCTAATTTTGACAAAAATATGGATTTTGATTATTATTTTATAATTAAAAAAGAATGGCAATGAAAAAAATAGCGATTTTAATTATCAATTTCAACGGCTTGGTCCAAACCCTAACTTGTTTGCAGAGCTTAGAAAAAATTAAACATGAGCAATTTACAGTTCAAATTTTTGTAGTTGATTATGGCCTAGAGGATCAAACACAAGAGATTAAGGCAAAATTTCCGGATATTCAAATTTATCGAGAAGAAAAAAATCTAGGTTTTGCCGGAGGCAATAATTTTTTAGGCACCAAAGCCTTAGCTTGGCAAGCTGATTACATTTTATTGTTAAATAATGACACTTTAGTTTCTCCAGATTTTTTGCAAAAACTTTTTAATTATCTTGAAAAAAATCCCAAAGTAGCTGCAGTTTGCCCTAAAATTTATTTTGCCAAAGGCTATGAATATCATAAAAATAAATATCAAGATAAAGATTTAGGAAAAGTTATTTGGTATGCTGGAGGCAAAATTGATTGGGATAATATTTACAGCTCTCATCGTGGGGTTGATGAAGTTGATTATGGTCAATTTAATGAAACTAATGATACTCAATTTTTTTCCGGTTGCTGTGTTTTATTAAGAACCGAAGTTGTACAAAAGATAGGCTTATTTAATGAAAAATTATTTATGTATTGGGAAGATGTTGATTTATCAATGAGAATTTTAAAATCAGGATTTGCTATTAAATATTATCCTCAAAGTTATATCTTTCATAAAAACGCTGGTTCTTCTGGTGTGGGTTCGTCTTTACATGATTATTTTTTGAATCGTAATCGTTTATATTTTGCCTTTAAATATGCCAGTTTAAGAACAAAATTAGCTATTTTTAGGCAATCTTTGGTAAAATTAGTAAATGGCAGTCAGTGGGAAAGGCAGGCTGTCAAAGATTTTTATTTAGGGAACATGGGAATTGGTAGCTGGAAATAGATTTTACATTAAAAAAAATATTTGTAGAGACGCGATTAATCGCGTCTCTACATTGAAATTATATGTTATCAGTAATTATTTTAACTCATAACGAAGAACAGATGTTGCCAAAAGCTTTAGAATCTGTAAAAAATTTGGCCGATGAAATTTTAGTAATAGATAAAAAATCGACTGACAGCACTTTAGAGATTGCTAAGAAATTTAACGCTAAACTTGTTAAGTTTGAAGGAGAAGAATTTGATCAGTGGCGAAATCTTGGTATTGAACATGCCAAAGGTGATTGGCTATTTTACCTTGATCCCGATGAAAGAGTGACAGAAAATTTAGCTAAAGAAATTCGAGCAGTAATTGATCAGGAAGAAAATGATGTTTATAAAATGAAACGCCAAAATTATTGGTGGGGAAAACAGTTTCAGTATTGTGGGGCAAGTCCAGATTGGGTGACGCGACTTTTTAAAAAAGAGAAACTGCAAAAATGGCAGGGAATTATTCATGAATCACCAGTTTACGAAGGTAAGGTAGGAGAACTTGAAAATTCTCTGGTTCATTTTACCCATCGTGATTTTGTCAGCGGACTTAAAAAAAGCTACCAATGGACCAGAATGGAAGCTCAGCTTTTTTATAATGCTTCCCATCCTCCAGTAAAAGTTAAAAATTTAGTTAGCGTTTTTGTCAAAAAATTTTGGCAAAAGTATATCTCTCAAAAAGGCTATCAAGAAGGGGTTGAAGGTTTTATTGAATCCTTAGTCCAAGCTATCAATCGTTTTATGGTTTATGTGCTTCTGTGGGAAATGCAGCAAGAACCAAGCTTAGAAGAAAAATACAAAAAACTAGATAATTAATTTTTGGTTCATGACTAGTTTAACCATATAAAAACGGTATAAAATCAAGTCATGACAAATAAAAATAGATATAAGAAACTTGCGCATATTTCGGAGCAAAAATTTAGACAATTACTTAGATATTTTGCGTTAGATATT
>JAAZND010000062.1 GCA_012798485.1 Candidatus Beckwithbacteria bacterium
ATGATATTCTCAAGAAAGGTAATAAACCGGATACTCTTTGAGAAATACTAAAACTTCCAATATCAATTTTTTGAATAAAGCCAATCTCCTTGCTAATCCAAACTAAAGAGCCAAAAAAACGGAGAAACAATCCAATTAAAGCTAAAAAAGTCCCTAACCAAGCTAATAACAGAGCAACTAATTTAAAGGTTCTTTCTGGGTTTAAATCGGCCCACACTAACAAACCTAATATTAACAACGGAATAAAAATTACTAATGATATTTTTACAATTAAAATTGGATATTCACTCCAAAAACTAGACACAAAAGAATGAATAAACATAAAAAACAATAGAAACCAAATAACTCCTATATTAAATGACCTTTTCTCTATTCTTAATCGTAAAAAGGGGATAGTTGTAGAAAATATTATTATTTGCATCAACATTAAAATATATGAGGTAAATGGAAGGATTGGTGTGCGATCGAGTCTTTGTAAAACTAAAATAGCTTGTCCTGTTATTGAAAAAACAATTCCGAATCTTATAACTTTTTGAGCTTTTATTACTAAATGTTTATTAACAAAATTATAATTATCCATTTTTTATATTTTTCTCATAAAAGTTCTCACCATCAAAGAAAGGTTTTATACTAATACGATCCGTGTTTGTCCTAATTATTCTTTTAAAACAATAGTATCTTAGCAATAATGACTTCAACTACTTAAATGACTTTATAAATTACATATTATCTTTTTAACACTGTTTTACAAATAATTCTTTTTAAAGAATAGGACTTTATTGATATAAATCATGTTTTTACTTATTTTATCACTGATAATATTTAAGTTAATTTTAAGCAAATAATCAAGTAATATCTATGACTATCGCCATTAGAAAATTAAATTTATTTTCAATCAATAATAATTGAAAGTTAGTTAAATTCATATTATTGCAAAAAATTAAAAGTAATTATAAAATATCTATTAGAAAAAAATAAAAATATTCAAAACTAGAAGATATTTTAAAATAGATTTAAATTAAATTACCATAAATCCAGAAATATTGCATCACTTCTTTAAAAAATAACAAAGATTTGAGGACGGCATAGCTCTTGGAATCGATCTTAAACTAAACCCTCCAAGTTCAGACTACCCAAGCAACTCGAAGCTGACCCCTTTAAACGAACCAATACCCGAAAAGTATACCTGAATGGAATCTCTTCTCATACTTTTTTCACCCGAGGGAGAAACATGGGTTTAAAAGTACTTAAGACGCCAGATTTACGTCAGTGATTCTGAAGAAAGCTGGAGTGACTTTTTCATCTGGTTGAAAGGAAGAGGGTTAAATGGAGTTGATTTCGTAACCTCTGATGACCACCGAGGCTTGAAAAAAGCTATTGAAAAGTATCTCCAAGGAACCACTTGGCAGCGGTTTCAGACTCACTTAATAAAGAACATCTTGGATGCCACTCCGAAAGCTCTCCAAGATGAGATCCACTCACGAGTACGAGAGATCTTTGAATCAGCTGATCTCTCAACTACCCGTTTCCTTTTGAATCAAACCCTGGATGAGTATGATGGGAAAGCTCCTCAAGCCATGGAGGTTTTAGAAAATGGGTTTGATGACGCCACCGGCGTTTTAGAACTTCCCAAGCGATATCGAACCAAACTTCGCACCACTAACTCTATTGAACGGATGAATGAAAA
>JAAZND010000063.1 GCA_012798485.1 Candidatus Beckwithbacteria bacterium
ACAATTTCAGATCCAGCAGGCCAAAAACGACCTGTTATAGATATTAACATGCCTAATATAAATGAGGCAAAAAAAGTTCCTCGTAAATTTCCCATTCCTCCTGTTAATACAACAGCAAAACAGAGGAGTAAGATGTTCAAACCCATGTATGGGTGAACTGATGTTATAGGCGCATACAAAACTCCGCCAACAGCGGCTAAAGCACTTCCCAAAACAAAGGCAATTGAAAAATACTTTTCAACCCCTATGCCAAGACATTGTACTCCTTCTTTATTGTCAAGTGCTGCTCTTATAATCTTACCCACCATGGACTTTCTTATGAATAACTCAAGTCCAAAAAATACCAAAATCGCTAAAATTATCACAAATATACGATATACAGGAAAAACAAACCCCATAAAATTAATTGATCTCCCTATTGGATCACTAAGTGGTTTAGGAAATACACCCCATATCCACTTGACTATATCAACTCCGATCAAAAAAATTGCAAATGTCGCAATAAAAGTATAATCCAGAGATTCTCCATATAAACGTCGAATAATAAAACGCTCAATACAGTATCCGACTGAAGCAGCGATTAAAACAGCTAAAACACCTCCCCACAGAAAAGGAATACCAAAATCATTTACTGATGCTGCTAAAATATAAGCCCCAATTGTATAGGTAATTGTATGTGCAAAATTTATTACCCTCATAGTTCCAAAAGTAAGAGATAGACCAATAGATATAAGATAGAGGACTGCTCCAATAGTTAATCCGTACATAATTGCATAGATCATTTGGATACCCCTTTCTCCAAGGGTTGGTTTGGATTTTCTTGAGTCATTATTCTCTTATATAAACTTTCTAAGCCACCCCATAAGCCTTTTCTAAACCTAAAAACTATAAGTAATAGCGATACTCCGAGAAGGAGTTCCCAACGTTGGAAATATATTGGAAGAAGGTTCGTAATCAACATGTATATAATTCCACCTATAATTGAACCATAAAGACTTCCAGGGCCTCCAATTAAACAAGCGAATATAACACCTGAATTAGCATTTACATCGAGTACATTAGGGTTGATGTATCCATAATTCAGAGCAGTCAAAGCACCTGCAAAGCCTGCTACAGAAGCAGATATTACAAAATTGATCCATTTATAATAGTAGGTATTGTAACCCAAGAACCTTACTCGCTTTTCGTCTTCTTTTAATGAACGCAATATAACTCCATATGAGGAAGAAGTAATTACTCGAAGAAAAAAGAAAACAAAAATTACTGAGATCAATACAAACCAGAAACGAAAAGTTGGATTTCTAAAATTGAAAATACTAAAACTTAAGTTTCTGACGCTCAAACCATTTTCTCCTCCTGTGATCGATTTGAGGGGTGACATCACCAAAAACCAACCAACTCGGTTAAAAGCAAGGTTAATCAAGGCGAAACACGCTCCAGTTGCCCGAATAGCAATAGAACCTGCGGCCATTCCTGCTATACAAGCAGCTAATATTCCAAATACAATTGCAAGCAGAGGATTTGTGGTAAGATAACGTAGAGAAAGACCTGTGGCATAGGCACCTACCCCTAAATAGAGAAGATGCCCCATTGAAAGCCTTCCCATGTATCCATATAAAAGATCAAAAGATAACACCATGATACAGAAGATTGCAAAATCCGTTGCTCGATGAGTACCTAGAAATGGAATAAAGATTAAAAAAATGACAATTAGAAAGATAAGCTCTAATATCCGCCTTCTTACAGTACTTTTAGTTAGTTGGCCTCCCCAAAGAGAAAAAACCTGAAACATTTTTCCATTTTTACTAAGGACATTTCCCATAAGGCTCTATCCCCTTCTCCTAATCTTAATCGAATTTAAAGAGATTTCTCTAAAAGAGCTGTGTTACGAATCTCTGAAAGATCATTTAACAAACGGGAAACCTTCCCCTCTTTAAGCACTACAACTTGGTCGGCCAAACGACTTACAAGTGGAAGATTTTGTTCAACTATAATAGTTGACAGTTTTCCCTTTAAACGACTTAATATCTTTGCAACATCATTGATAACAACTGCCGCTAAACCTTGTGTAGGTTCATCAATAAGTACTAACCTTGGATTACCAACTAACGCTTGCCCTATGAGTAAAATTTGTCTTTGCCCACCACTGAGTTGACCGGCTTTAAGATGGAGAAATTCTTTCATCTTGGGATATATCTCTAAAACCTTATTAAGAGCTTGCGAAAGAGGTTCGCCGCTTGAGAATGCAGCAAGTTCAATGTTTTCCTGAACAGTTAGACTACCAAAAACCTTCTTATCCTGATTAACATAACGAATTCCTCGATGATAGAGCTTATTTGGTAATAAACCTGTTATATTTTCATTATCAAAGTAAATCGAACCCTTAAGGGGTCGAATAAGTCCTACTATACTTTTAAGAAGTGTCGTTTTACCTGCTCCATTTCGACCCACAATAAAAACAGTTTTTCCTGCTTCTAATTCAAGAAATACATTATATAGTACTTTTGCGTGGCCATAGGCAACGTCAATATCAGCAACTTTTAGCATACCTTATATCTCCCCTCTAAAAAGACGAATTCTGAGCTCGATTAAAAGATGTTTCACTCTGTCTTTCTACTTCAAAGGTCTCCTCCTTGCCCCAGTAACACTCGTTAACTAAAGAG
>JAAZND010000064.1 GCA_012798485.1 Candidatus Beckwithbacteria bacterium
AAAATCCTTGGCAAGATTTTCTCCAGCATAATGATAATCATATCCAGCGTTTAAAATAAAAGTCCAAGGGGACCTTTTGGATGGAGAAAAATGATCCCAATATTCGAATTGGAACATATCATTGGCTTTTGCTAGAGCGGCTTGGGCTAATTTATCATTGGCTTTTAAAACACTTAATCCATTTTTTTGTCTTTGTTCATTGGTCAGTTCAATGATTTTTTCACTTTGCAGATTGACGGTTGTTCCTAAAATTTGCTTGTTAATTTGCTTTGAAAAAGGAGTAATTTCCACCAAGATAACAAAAAGAAAACAAACTAGTAAAATAACTGGATTAATAAGAGGATTGTAGTTGTTTTTAGACTTTGTTATATTATCCTTACTCAAAAGTTTTTTTTGATAGAAAATCATGCTAAACTTAGAGTAATTCTATTAAAACATTTTTTCAAATAGAATTGCAAATATATGGACTTATTTGATAAGTTTTTGATTATTGTCTTAATCATTATTTTGCCGACGAGTATTTTTTTTTCTGCGAGAGCTTATCAAAATGAAATTAAAGAATTGAAATCTAATGCTGATCAGGAAAAGATTGCCAAGGTAAACGAAGCGATTGATGATATCGAAACTCAGCTGGATACAACTTTTACTAAAGTCCAAGAAAAGAAAACCGTTCCGATTGAGATTTCTAGTGTTAAATTTGCTACTACCTCTGGAAAACTGGAAGTGACAGGGAAAGCTCCCGGGAAAAATCTTAATATTATGGTTTCAGCTATTGTGACGCCAATAAAAACTACTGAAAAAAGTAAAACCTCTAGTGGTTCTGCCAAAAAAGTAGATGATTCAGTGTTAGGAGAAAAAGTCGAAGTGATTGCAGTGAAAACCGATGGAGAAGGTAATTTTAAATTTATCAAGCAGGTTGATTTAAAAAAGATTGATCTTATTGAACTTCGTTTTGATCAAGGCGATAGCAGCGCCACGATACAGTATGATTTGGTCAGGAATAAAAGAACGCTGTAGGTTTTTAAAGGATAAGTTTTATAGATTAGAGATAAAATAAATATTAAATTTCCAAATACTAAAACCTCCAATCTAAATCCTAATTCTCTGTTTTTGGTTTCATGAGTGGAAAAGCAATAACTTCACGGATATGGTGAGAATTAGTAAGCAGTGCGACAAAGCGGTCTATCCCAATTCCTGTTCCTGAGACTGGAGGCATACCATATTCCAGGGCTTCCACGAATTCCTCGTCAGCTGTCATGGTTTCATTATCTCCAGCTTGATCTAATTCTTTTTGCTTATTAAATCTTTGAGCCTGATCGATCGGATCATTAAGTTCTGAGTAGTTATTGCTAAGTTCAAAACCATTTGCCAAAAGTTGGAAACTTTGAGTATATCCCGGATAATCAGGATCTTTTTTGGCAAGAGGTTTGAGATCTTCTGGATGATGGGTGACAAAAACCGGCTGGATTAAATTGGGCCTTACAAATTGTTTGTAAAATTCATCAATCAAATGACCTTTGCCCCAATTTGAATCAACTTTTAGTCCATGATTGGTAAAAGCGTTTCTTAAGTCTTCAAGACTTTCTAAACTATCAATATCTATTTGAGTGTATTCTAAGATTAACTGTCTAAAAGTTTTTCTGGGATATGGTGGTTCAAAATTAATTTCATGTTCGCCATTTTTGATTAAGAAATTTCCGGTTGCCTTTTTTACAACGTGTGCAATTAATCTTTCCTGCATTTCCATATTCATCTGATAATCCGCATATCCCCAATAATATTCAAGCATGGTAAACTCTGGATTGTGTTCGCGGTCAACGCCTTCATTTCTAAAAGCTCGACCAATTTCAAAAGTTTTTTCAAAACCGGCAACCATTAATTTTTTCTGCCATAATTCTCCCATACAAATACGAAGATAAAGTTGCATGTCATAAGCTTTGATATGAGTTTTAAAAGGATTGGCTAAAGCACCAGAAGCAGTGGTTTCAAGAATCGGAGTTTCCACTTCTAGAAAGCCTTCGTTAATTAAAAATTGTCTGATTTCCTGAATAACCTGATTGCGAATAATAATTTTTTGTTTAACTTCTGGATTTAAAATAAAATCCAAATATCTTTTACGATACCTTGCTTCATTATCTTTGAGACCATACCAGCCATCTGGCAGTGGGCGGAGTGATTTAGTTAAAAGTTTTATGGCAGTAGTATCTACGGTAATTTCTCCGGTTTTACTTTCAATCACCACACCTTTAGCTTCTAAAAAATCACCGACATTTAATTTTTTGATAATTTCAAACTCTGATTCTTGAATCTGATTTCTTCGGATCATGACTTGCATTTTCCCACTACCATCTTCTAAATCCAAAAAAAATAAATTACCGTGACCTCTTAAAGACATAATTCGACCGGCGATTATGACACTTTCTGTAAGGCTGTTTCTTGCGTCGGCAATTTTATGAGTTCTTTGAGTTTTGGCTGGATAAGGATTGACACCAAATTCTTTAATAGCTTCAAGCCTTTCTCTTCTTAGTTTTAAGATTTGATCAATTGGTTGGTCGGACATACACTCATTAAATCCGCCAGCTGGCGGATAAAATTTTTAATTTATATTTATATTAAGCTTTCTCTATTTTACCAAAAACCCCGCTTTTTTTTGCGGGGTTTTAATTTATTTTTTGAGATCTTAATCTATTTCCACAATCTCATAAGTGATTTTCCCTGCAGGAGCATTCACATCGACTTTGTCCCCTTTTTTTCTGTTTAACAGGGCCTTACCAAGAGGTGAGTCATGGGAAATTTTTTTTTCCATTGGATCAGCTTCCCATTCACCAACTACAGTATAAATATGATGATCGTCATTGATTTTGACTTTGACTTTGCTGCCGATTTTAACTTTATTATGATTGGTACTCTGGTCAGTAATAATTTTAGCTTTAGCAATAATATCTTCAAGTTCTTCAATTCTGCCGTCGACAATGGTTAATTCTTCTTTAGAATTGGCATATTCAGAATTTTCTGATAAATCTCCTTGTTCTCTTGCCTGAGAAACTCGATCAAGCAGAACTGGTCTTTTTTTATTTTTTAACTCGTCCAATTCCCCTTTTAAATCACTCAAACCCTGTTTTGTTAGATAAATACTATCATTCTGGTTTTTAACCATGATTATTTACTATTTAGAGATTATTTAGGGAAATAAAATTCAAATAGTAATTTTAATAAATTGTTAAAAAAATTTCTCCCGAAGGAGAAACTGAATATTTTTATATTTAACTTGTTTAATTTAAAAGATTTTTAGACTATCGTCAATATGTATTTAGTATATCATAAAGATGCAAAAAAAATAAAATAGTTTGTTATTAATGTCTTTTTTGATTTAGTTAATGAAGTTTAATTTGTGATAAAATATAAAAGTTTAAGGGAATTTAATTCTTAAATTTTTTGAATAAAAACTGAATTTGAATTTTTAATTTTTCATTTTCAATTTTAAATTTACACGGTCCCATCGTCTAGTGGCTAGGACGGCAGGTTCTCATCCTGCAAACCCGGGTTCGATCCCCGGTGGGATCACAGTATATTTTTTTGTATTTATGAGTTATTTGATAGATTTTATTATTTCGACATACCATTTCCTAATACAATCTTGGGGGTTAACATTTGCCTTAATTGGATTTATTCTTCAAAAATTTTTTGTTCCTCAAATTTTAGAATATCGAGAAATAATTAAAAGAGCTAGATATGATTTAATTTATTATGCTAATATTTTTCCCATAAAGGATAAAACCGGAACTATTGTAAATACAAATGAATTGGATGACATTCGTAAAAAATTAAGAGATATGGCTTCTAAAATTAAAGCATATCGAAATAATATTCCTTGTTATAAAGCGATAGCTTATACTGGTTTAGTCCCAAAATTTGATAATACAGAGATTATAGCTACTAACTTTATGATATGGTCAAATGATATTTATGAAATAGATTCAAAAATAAGTGCAAGACAAGAATTAAGAAAAAAAATTGCAGATGCTTTAGGTATGAAATATTATTGAATTATTATTCAATAATATTATTTCAAATTTGTTGTTTATTTTTAAAGAGTGTAGATAACCCTTTTATTCTCTTCCTAACAAACTTGAAGTTTTTTCCAGTTTTGAAATCCATTGTCTTTGGAATTGACCCAATTTAGCCTTGAGGCTATAATCAAAAACTAAATTATCGATTCTGATCTGAATTCCACCAATGATTTTAGGATTAATTTGCAGATGAATGATGACATGTTTTTTGAAAGTTTCTGATAAATCAAGTGAAATTTTTTGTAAATCTTTTTCTTGCAAATCAATAGCTGTGACCAAATGAATAAGTTTAATATCTTCGGTTTTGATCTGAAAAGCCTGAACAAAATTATCAAAATAATCAAATTGTTTCGCAGAAAATACCCAAAAACATTCATTATCAAGTATCTTGGCAAAAAAATCTGTTAGCTTTTCTATTTCCAATTGCGAAATCAAGGCTAAAAGTTCTTGTTTTTTGACCTGATTAGTCAATCCTTCATCATCAACTAGTTCGGAAGCATGATTTTTAAAATTTTTATTTTGAGCTAAGCTTTCCAGAGCAATAGAAATCTGTTTGAGCTCCAAAGTGGTATAGATTTGTTCAATTAAATCTTTGGCTAGTTTATCAACACCAGTATTAGAAAGGGAATGTGTATTCAACATATTTATAATCTAGATTGGCTTTGCTTGACTTCTTCTAAAGCTTGTTCAATCATTTCCAAATGATCTTGATAATCAAAAGTTTTTTCTATAACTTTTTCTGTCACTTCCATAACCAATCTGGCCATTTGTTTTTCTACTTCTTCTTTACGTTCTTCCTTATATTGTTCCAATTCTGCATCAGCACTATCTAAAATCTCCTGAGCTTTTTGTTCTGCTTTTTCAATAATTTTTTGTTTTTCATCTTCAGCTTGAGCTATGATTTCTTCATATTCATTTTGAACATTTTCTTCTAGATCTTTAGAAACATTTTGTAGTCTTTTGATAAGACTAAAAGCTTTATTAACTTTAATCGAGGCTTGGGCATGAGCTTCTTCTTTGTGTTTTAGTAATTGGTCTTTAGAGCTAGCTAAAAATTCTTCCAGATTTTTTTCCTGTTTCTTAGAATAACGCCAGAAAATAATATAAAGGATAAGAAGATTAATAATAAAAGCAATGGTATAAATTTGCCAAGAGCTCATAGGGGCAGTATTGATTATTTATTAATTATTAATACAAGTATATTAAAAAAATTACCCTAAAATCAAGACCGAAGCTGCAACTGCTAAAGCTGCAGCAACCATAAAGGCGAAAAGACTTCCATATAAATTAAATTGCAACCTTTTTCTAGCAAAAGGATTTCTCCCCATTGCCTCTAAGCCTCGACTGGCCATAATTCCTCCGCCAATGCTTGCACCCAAAACACCAATTCCAGCAGCTAAACCAGCACCAATATATTTTAAAATTGCTCCTCCAGTGATAACTTGTTCTTGGAAAAAAGTTTGTAGCTGGGCAGCAATCGAAGCACCTTTAATTTCATTACCAACTCCTCCAAGAGGATTGGTATCATCTTTTTTGGGATCACCTTCCACTGTAAAGGCATTACTGATCCCGATCATACCATTTCCAGCAACAGTGATGACAACATCATCATCTGCAAGAGAAATAATTCCTTGAACATACCATAAACCTTGTGCAGAAGGGCTAGCAGTTGATGGATCCAAAGTTCCGGTGCTATCAGATAAAGCCAGAGGGCCAGTATAATCTGTCAATAAATTATTTAAGGAATCTTTGGCAGCAATCGAAATCATAAATGATTCTCCGACTTTTTGCGGTGAAGGAATTTCTTCAATAATTAATCTTCGGTTGAGTCCTGTCCCAACACTACCCACAATTTTAGCAATCTTACTGATATTGCCTTTGGTAGCAGTGACTGTGACTGTCCCAATCCCATCACTGGAAGCAGTTAATAAAACCTGATTTCCAGTTTGTTCAGATAAAGTTCCCAAGTTTCCACTTACTTCAAAGCTATAAGAAACTCCGCTGACAGCATTTCCATAAGCATCAACAGCTTGAGCTGTAATAGGAATAGTAGCTCCGGAAAGAGCAGAAATAAAATCAGGATCAACAATGACTTCACTAATAACGACTGGAGTAGCAATTGGAGTGGCTGAGGGGCTTGCCGTTGCTGTTGGTTCTGGGGTTGGAGTTCCTGTTCCAGAACCTGATCCAGACCCACTACCGCTTCCTGTACCTGTACCCGTGCCAGTTCCACTACCAGAGCCTGAGCCACTACCTGAACTGGAACCTTCCCCAGAATCTCCACTACCAGCTCCACTTTCCTCAACAATATTGACAGAAGCTACTCCTCCAACAGTGCCATAAGCAGCTTTAACAGTATTGGAAAAAGTACCAGTATAACCACCTGCATGGAAAATTCCTGTTGCATCTATTGTTCCACCTCCATTTTGGACAGACCAAGTGGTAGTAGGAATAGTTTTTTCGTTATGATAAACATCATAACCTTTGGCAGTAAACGGATAATATGAACCTGCTAAAACCACTGCGGTTGAAGGTGAAACTTCAATGGAAATTAATGGACCTGGATTAGCAGTTTCAAAAAATTGTACATTATTAGTAATACTGGAAGTAAGACTGGCACTGACAATGTAGGTGCCAGCTTTTTTACCAAAAGTTAAAATAGTATCAGCTAGACCATTAGAATCAGTAGTATCTGATGTTTGGCTTAATGCTTGATTTGTTGCTCCAGTAGGATAAGAACTGATAGCAAAATTTACTCCCTGACCAGAAATAGGATTATTATATGGATCAACCACTTTTAATCTTAAGGCAGTATTAGCTTGAGAGTTAACTGTCCCAATCTGATTATTTCCAGAGGTAATGACCATAAATTTAATACTAGTATCGGCAACTACAGAAAAAATTTCTGAAGATCCAGTTTTAGTTTTGTATTCTACAAAGATTTGTTGATTACTACTGCCTGTTTTTGTGATAGTCACAGTTCCAGACCAAATACCATTAGTAAAGTTCCCAGTTCTCGTCCCAGTTGGAATCGAGCCACTATTATCAGAAATATATGCAAAATCGTTGAAAGTGGTGACGATTAAACCATCTCTGTCTCTAGCTCTGATAGTAATAAGAAATGGTCTGCCAGCAATAATAGAATTACCACTTAAACTATCAAAGGTAAAATGATCTAAATCTCCAGCAAAACAATAACTGCCAGAGAAAAAAAGATAGACAAATAGTGCTAAAATAAACTTGTAAATTATTTTTAAATTCATAACCTAAATAGCTAAATCGTATAGCTCTTTATTAGCATACAATTTTTTAACCTTATTTAGCAATTGGAGTTTTGTTTATTATGTTTAAAAAAAATCTTTTAGGGAACAAAAAGAAAAAAATTTTAATCGTTGATGATGATGATTTACATGTGGATTTTTTGAAAAGAAGCTTATATGAATTGGATTTATTACTGCATAGAGTCAAAAATATCGAAAAAGCTAAACAGGTTAATTATTTTGAATATGATTTGATTTTAATAGATATTGAGATTGAAAATAAAAAAGGAATTGAATTTTTAAAACATTTACAGATTTTTCAGGTAAGTCAAAAAATTCCGGTTATAGTTGTTTCTCACCTTTCTGATTTAGAGTTAATTGAGAGAAGTTTAGCTTTGGGCGCAGTTGATTTTATCAAAAAAAATCTAGATAACTTGGAAAAACTGATTAAACTTTTGGAAAAACATCTGATTCATCTTGACGCAAGGGACAATCGAAAATTAGGGTGGTAAGATTTAGATTTTTTGTTAAAATCTAGATCCCTTATTTATATAGATTCCTCTTTTTACAGGAATGACACAATGGTTATTATATGAATGTAGTTGAGAATTTTTACCTAGGTTAATAACTATTTCAATTCCTCGATTTTTTTGAGCAGGTATTCTCGATCATTTTTTTGGCTATCTTCCATAACCTCATCAAATAAAGTTTTTAAAACTTGTCCAACTTTAGGTCCGCCGTTAATATTTAAAATCTGCATCACGTCATGACCATCCACTTTGAGATCCTTGATTTGCATCGGAGTATATAAAACCTGTTTAATTCTTTGCTGCAGTTCTGTTAATCTCCATGAAGTTTCCTTACTGCCGCCGCCAACACGATCACCGATTCTTAGAGTCATCATATCTTGAATATTTTCCAGTCCAACTTTACGAATAAATCTTCTGATCGCAGCATCCGTCATATTTTTTTGATAAGAAAACATATGATATCTGACCAAAAGATAAAGTCGCTCTTGATCTTTATTAGAAAAATGAAATCTTTGACCGACTTTTTTGGCGATTTTGCCACTGACAACTTCATGTCCGTAAAAAGTGATTTTATCGTTTTCTTCACGGTAAGCTATAGGTTTACCCACATCATGCAAAAGACAAGCGAATTTAACAATCGCATCTTTGGTTGGGCAAGCTTTCATAGCATCAATACTGTGATGCCAGACATCTTTGGTATGATGTCCAGCTTGTTTGACGCCAACAGTTTTTTCCAGCTCTGGTAAAATAAAATGTAAAAGTCCAGTAGAAAGCAACAGTTTAAAGCCATCACTGCTGTATTCATAAACTACCATTTTGAGAATTTCATCCCTGATTCTTTCCCAGGAAATATTTTGAATAAGATGAGCATTTTTAGCAATCGAATTTAAGGTTTGTGGATCAATAATAAAACCTAATTGCGCGGCAAACCTGACAGCTCGCAGAAGTCTGAGGCCGTCTTCGCCAAATCGTTCGTCAGGGTTCCCTACACAGCGGATAATTTTATTTTCTAAATCTTTTTGCCCATTATATAAATCAATAATCTCGAAACTGCCATTTTCTTTTTTCAAAGCTAAAGCGTTGATGGTAAAATCTCTTCTTTGTAGATCGTCTTCAATTGAATCACCCCATGTAACTGTTTCCGGTCTGCGATTATCTTTGTATTCTCCGTCTGAGCGAAAAGTCGTAATTTCAAAAACTGAGCCAAGTTCAAGATTGTCTTTTGCAGGATCATAATTTTGCAGATCAAATTGTTTGATTAATTCTTCTACAGTTATTCCGACTGTGCCAAATTGGTTATCATAAAAAGATTCAGGGAAAATTGCTTGAATTTTTTCTGGAGTTGCATTGGTAGTAAAATCCCAGTCTTTGATTTCTCTTTTTGCCAAAATATCTCTCACGCTACCACCAACAATAAAACTTTGAAAATTATTTGCTCTCAAAAATTCTAAAACTTTTTCGACCGGTAAAGGAATATTTATTTGCATAACTTGATTATAACTTAAAAATTGTTATTATGGTTTTTGATGTCGGATTTGTATCAAAAAAAATATAAAGTAAATTCCTTAAGACTTAGAAATTGGGATTATGGAAGTGAAGCTTGGTATTGTGTGACGATTTGTACGCATAATTTTGTCCATTATTTTGGTAAAGTAGAAAAAGGTAAAATGATTTTGTCAGAGATTGGAACATTAGTTTTAGATTATTGGTTAGGGATTCCGAAGCATTTTGATTTTATAAAACTAGATGAGTTTATTATTATGCCAAATCATTTACATGGGATTTTGATAATTGAGAATGATAATTGTAAAGACGACCCATTGGGGCGTCTCAAAAACCAAGAGACGCGCCAGTGGCACGTCTCTACAAATAAAATTAGAAATTGGAATCAAAGTTTGGGATTAGTATTAAACCAGTTTAAAGGTAAATGCAGAAGACAATGTAATCAAAAAAATTTAACTTTTTCTTGGCAGTCTAGATTTTATGAACATATTATTCGCAGTGAAAAATCTTTAGTTAAAATTAGACAATATATTCAAAATAATCCTTTAAAGTGGGATTTAGATGAATATTGTTAAAAATAATGCAAAAAATCTGGAAAATAAAAAAAGAAATTAATAAAAAAGAAAAAGATAGGCAGCAGGCAATCATCAATATTTTGTTGGAAAATAGGAGAATAAAGAGAGAAGAGCAAAAAGAATTTTTTTCATCTATTGATCCTAAAATTTTAACCCTACAAGATATCGGGATAAAAAAAACAAATATTAGTAAAGTTTTAAAAAGATTGGAAGAAGCCAAAAAGCAAAAACAAAAAATTATTATTTATGGTGATTATGATGCCGATGGGATCAATGCCACTGCAATCCTTTGGGAAACACTTTATCAATTAAAATTTGACGTGATGCCATTTTTACCTCATCGGGAAAAACAGGGTTATGGTCTTAAGCCAAACGGAATTGATGCCGTGATTGCAAAATTTGGCAAACCGGATTTGTTAATTACGGTTGATAATGGCATTGTGGCTTTTGAAGGCGCGGATTATTGCCAAAAGTTAGGTATCGATTTGATTATTACAGATCATCATGAAGCAATACCAGTAAGTCACAAATTTCCAGAAAACAAATCTCTCAAAAAAATGCCAACATGTCTAGCTTGCCTTCATTCTACTCAAACTTCAGGAGCAGGCATTTCTTTTTTACTAGCCAAAGAAATTATTGCCAAATTTAATCATATCGAACAGGAAGACTTTTCTTTTCTCATAGAACTGGCAACCATCGGTATTATTGCTGATCTTGTGCCTTTGCTTTCTGCTTCTCGTTCTATTGTGAAAAAAGGATTAGAACTTTTACCCAAAACTAAAAGACCTGGACTTAAATCTTTATTTATCGAAAGCGGTATTGAAGCGCAAGAAAAATTTAGCACTTACCATATTGGTTTTGTAATTGCGCCAAGACTAAATGCAACCGGTAGACTTGATGACCCGATTGATTCTTTGCGCTTGCTTTGCATCAAAGATCAACAACGAGCGATAAAACTGGCCTTGGATCTTGGTTTAACAAATAAAAATCGACAGAATTTAACTCAGGAAAGTGTTGATCAAGTAATCCAAAAAATAAAGACTGAAAAATCAAAAGAAAAAATTATTATTACGAGTTCCCAAGATTATAATCCTGGGATTATCGGCCTGATTGCCGGCAAAATTACAGAAAATTTTTACCGTCCATCTATTGTGATTGCCCAAATGGGAGAATATAGTAAGGGTTCTGCAAGAAGTGTCTCTGGCATTAATATTATTGAATTTTTGCGCCAAATTGAGACAAATTTTGTCGATCTTGGCGGACATGAAATGGCTGCAGGTTTTACGGTACTGACAGCCAAATTGGAAGAAGTACAAAAAAAACTAGAAAAATTAGCTGCCAAGCAATTTTCGGATAAATATTTAATTCCTAGTATTGAAGTAGAAACAGAACTGGAATTTACTGATTTGACTTTAGATTTAAATAAAGAAATAGAAAAATTTGAACCTTTTGGCGTAGGGAACCCTAAACCAGTTTTTATGACAAAAGGTTTAGTTATTGACTCGATTGTTCCAGTTGGTAGAGATGGAAAACATTATAAATTTTTGTTAAGTGGAGAGAAAAAAAAGATTTTTCAGCAGGCTAATAAATTGCCTGTTCAGAATGACGCAAATATTGAAGCTATTTATTTTAATGTGCCAAAATTTGTTAAAGAATTGCAAATAGGAGAAGAAGTCGATATAGCTTATCAAGTTGATTTGAATCAGTGGAATGGAAGACAAAAATTGCAGTTATTGATAAAAGACATCAAAAAAGATTAGTTTATTGACAAACTAATCTTTTTATGACTTTCTATTTATAAAGTTATGACATACTTCCTTGCAGTGTTAACCCCATATTAGCTGCAAAAGCCTGTAAATCTTTAGTATCCATTAAGACATCTACGCCATCAACTCTATATCTTGTTCCTTCTTTTGTCGGAACAGTCTCAATTGAAATAAAAGACCCACAATTACCGCAGTCTGGAGTTTGACGGGCCATTGCATTACCTTGTCTACATTCTCCACACTCTCCACCTTTGGGAACTGCTCCAACTATTTCAGCTAGCATCATTTTTTATCACCTCCTTCCATGATGGTTAATTTCTTGACGATATTACCTTTTTCATCTGGAATCAGTACAATTATTCCTTTTATCTTTCATATTTTAATTTCCATAGCTAAGAAAGGTAATTTAGTTATTAATTCTGTTATGGCATGATTTTTTTCTTCATTACTAGAATCTAGACCGTGAATACTTGCTAAAATTTCAGCTAAGCTTGGATCACTTGCGATTAAATCTGGGAAAAAATGATGGCCATGTTCTTTGATGAATGCCCATACTTCTTTCCTATTATTTTGGCTTGTAATTGTGTCATTTGGTCCATTAGAAATTTTTATTTGTCCATCTAGAATTGAATAAGTTAAATCCATTGGAGCTAAAGATACATTATCGCAAATGATCTGACCTATTGGTAATTCAATATCATCTGGTCCAATCCTTCCAAAATCACAAGTTTCAGCACAAGCTGCACATCTATCTAAATTAAAGATCTGTAATTTTGCTGTATGCAGAACTCCTGATATTTCTTTAGACATCTTTTAAAAACAAAAAACCCTCTTGTAGGAGGGCTTTATTTCTTTTATTTATTTTTTTTATTTTCTCAATCTTTTGTTTTTCCCTCCTATGCACCAAAAGACATCCAAATAATTTGGAGTCTGGTAAAGAGGGACATATGAATAAAAGATTTGTTAACCATGTTTGTATTGTAAAAGATGTATAAGCAATATGTCAAGTTTGAAAATTTATTCTCCCTTGTTAAAGGGAGACGCCTCGCCTCGTATTCTACCCGTATTCTACGGGGCAGGGCAGAGGGATTTAAATCCTCCTACCTGATTTTATTAGGTGTCCTCCTTTATCAAGGAGGATATTAATTTTTCCTAGTTTAAAAAAGTTTAATTTTAAAGTAAAATTGAAAAGAAAGATTCTGAAATAAATTCAGAATGACAAAGTTTAAAAGCATTTGAGCCAGCTGACAACTGGCAAGCTTTCCGATGTAGTAATCGGAACGGGTAAGCCCGTGATAGCAGGAATTAAGTTTTTATAAAAAACGATGGCACCGTCATTCTTGACTCGTTTATGAGAAAAGATTGCGGTGTTTTTTTGTACCAAAAAATATGTCATTCCACACTTGATGCGGAATCTATAAATAAAATTTTTTAATAGATTCCTGCCTGCGCAGGAATGACAAGAAGTTTATGCAAAGAACATTAGTGAAAAACTCAATTGATTTAGTTAACCAAACTATTAAGTTACAAGGCTGGGTCGATTCTATTCGTGATCATGGTCAAGTTATTTTTTTTGAGCTACGTGATCGAACTGGGAAAGTTCAGGTAGTTGGCGATAAGAGCTTAAAATCAATCAGTACCGAAGACGTCGTAGAAATAATTGGTAAAGTTGCTAAAAGACCAGAAAATATGATCAATGCAGAACTGGCTACTGGAGAGATAGAAATTCAACTAGAAAGTTTTACCATTCTTAATAAATGTGGAGAGATGCCTTTTCAAATCAATACAGACGGAAAAGATATTAACGAAGAAATAAGACTTAAATATCGCTATTTAGATTTGAGACGAGCCAGAATGCAACAAATTTTGCGTCTTCGCAGTCAGTTTATTGAAGCATGCCGTCAATATTTATTTAATAACGATTTTGTGGAAGTGGAAACACCAATGCTGACCAAGTCTACTAAAGAAGGAGCCAGAGATTTTGTGGTGCCTTCCCGTTTTCAACCTGGTAAATTTTATGCTTTACCTCAAAGTCCACAACAATATAAACAGCTTTTAATGACAGCTGGAATTGAAAATTATTTTCAAATTGCTCGTTGTATTAGAGATGAGGATTTACGCGCTGATCGTGGATTTGAATTTACTCAACTTGATTTAGAAATGAGTTTTGTCAAAAGAGAAGAAGTAATGCAAATGATTGAAGCAATGGTCAAAAAAGCAGTTAAAGAAGTTGGTGGAAAATTAAAAGATGAAAATTTTCCAGTTATTAGTTATAGAGAAGCTATGGAAAAATATGGAGCAGATCGTTTTGATTTAAGATCAGAAGAAGAAAAAAAAGAAGGCAAGCTGGCTTTTGCTTGGGTAGTTGATTTTCCTTTTTTTAAGCAAGTAAATAAAGAAGATGCAGCAGAAGTAAGAGATAGTAAAAGCGGTTGGACTTTTACTCATAACCCATTTTCACAGCCCAAAGATGAATTTTTACAAGATCATTTGCAAGGAAAAAATATCGAAAAAATTTTAACCACGCAATATGATTTGGTTTGTAATGGCTATGAAGTTGGCGGCGGCAGTATTCGCGCTCATAATTCCGAAGTTTTAGCTCAAACCTTTAAAATAATGGGCTATAACGAGCAACAGATTAAAGATAGTGTTGGTCATATGATGGAAGCTTTTAAACTTGGAACTCCACCTCATGGTGGCATTGCTTTAGGTCTTGATCGTTTGATTATGCTTTTATCCCAAGAAAATTCTTTGAAAGAAACTATTGCTTTTCCAATGACATCCAGTGGTCGAACAGCTGTGATGGACGCGCCATCCACTTTAAGTGAAGAACAATTTAAAGAATTAGGACTCCAGCTTAGAGGTTTTGGTAGTTTAAATACTGCTTCTATTCTAGAAAAAATTAAAACTTTTTTAACTCAAGAAAAAATTGAATTCCACAGTTTTACCCATGAACCAGTTTTTACCTGTGAACAAGCAGCCAAAGTTTGCAATGAACCTCTGGCAAGTGGAGCAAAATCTTTAGTCCTTAAGGCTGATGGTAAAGCTATTATGGTTGTTGTTTCGGCTGCAGACAAATTGGATCTTAAAACTTTTAAAAAACTTTATAACTATAAAGATGTTTCTATGGCTGATAAACAAATGCTTAAAGATGTGACTGGACTTGAATCTGGGGCAGTGCCTCCATTTGGGAGCTTATTTAACATTCCAACTTATGTAGAAGAAAATTTGTTAAAACAGCCAGAAATCAATTTTAATGCTGGAACTCATACAGATACCATTAGCATAAAGCCTTCAGATTTTGCTAAAATAGAAAAAGCAGAAGTAGGAAATTTTGCCAAATAATTGTTTAGCTTAAAGGACGCCCCGCCAGAGGCTGGGCGTTTCTATTTTTATTCATGTTTCTTTCTGATTTTAAATTATTTTTGAAAAGACTATTTAGTAATAATCTGAGAATTATTTTATTTATTCTTATTTTTTTATCCTGTTTGACGATTCCTTCAACTTTTGTTTATTCTTTTCCTAATTTAGAAAAAAAGGAATTACCATTTAGACAAATCAACATCGAAGTTCCTGCAACACAACTTTATCCTGTCAAAATTACAAACACAGAAGAACCATATTTGTCAGCCAAAAGTGTGATCGCGGTTGATGTAGATAGTAAAGCTGTAATTTATCAAAGAAATCCAGATGAAAGATTATATCCTGCTTCAACAACCAAAATGATGACAGCTTTAATTGCCAGACAGGAATATCCTTTGGATAAAATTGCCAGTATTAGTTCACCCCTTAGAGATGGGCAAGTGATTGGTCTTTATCAAGATGAACAGATTAGTATTGAGAATTTACTTTATGGAATGCTGGTTTATTCTGGAAATGATGCGGCACAAGCTTTGGCTGATATTCATCCCAAAGGCAGTGACTATTTCATTCAGCTCATGAATCAAAAAGTTGAAAAACTGGGACTTACTGATACAAATTTTGTCAATCCAACCGGACTGGAAAATTATCAACATTTTTCTTCTGTCCATGATTTGGCGATTATTGGGACTGAAATTGTCAAAGACCCAATACTTTCTAAAATTGTTGATACCAAAGAAATTACTATTTATGATCAAAGCGGTAAAATAGCTCATCATCTTGAGTCGATTAATGAACTTTTGGGAGTTGTCCCAGGACTTAAGGGTATCAAAACCGGATGGACGGAAAGCTCTGGTGAATGTTTGGTGGCTTATGTTGAAAGAGATGATAAAAAAGTGATTACAGTACTGCTTGGTAGTTTTAACCGTTTTGGGGAGACGCAAAAATTAATAGAATGGATCTTTGCCAATTTTGAATGGGAAGAAATAGGAATTTAAAAAAATAAACCCTCCTTTGTAAAGGAGGTAGGCTTGTTTGCCTACAGGCAGGCTTAAAGCCGGAGGATTTAAAATCCTTCTACCAAGCTTTGCTTGGTGTCTCTCTTTAATAAGGGAGATTTTTTAATAAATTTATAAACTTTCTTACTCAGCCATAATAAACTTATCTTTTGTAATATTGAATTTCTCAGCATCTGTTTTAGCTATCACAAAATATTTATCCTGAACTTTAACCAGCCAGTCAAAATTGCCTTGAAAAAATTCAAGTCTGGTTTCGTTGCCACCTTTTTCTTTAACTGTAATAATAAACTGAGGTAAATTAAGATTAAATTCTGTAAGTTTTTTTTCAAAAGCAATTTCCTGAGCATTAAAATTATCAAATTTTTTACTAAATTCTGCTACTGCATCACTATTTGTTTTTAATTCTTCTCCTTCAAAATTCCATTCATTTTGATCATTTTTGATTACAGAAAAATTTTGCTGATTTTTTTCATAAACGATTTTTTCAATATTTACTGGAGGAATTTGGCTAATGGTAAGGTCATACCATTGACTTGGTTCTAAATAAATAATAGGAAAATTACGGATACCATAAGCCTTGTTTTGATCTTTGATTGCTACTCCAGTATTAGTTTCATTTTCTTTACCAACAAAGAAGGTTAATTCCTGATTATCAAGATTTTTTAATGTCACAGTTTTACCATAATCAGCAGTGGTTGCAAAATTTTCCAACTGCTCTTTGGATTCAGCTAGTAAAATTGGGGAATTTTTGGGGAAAAAGGCTTTGATTAATTCTTCCACTTTAGCTTTATCAGCAGACTGAGAAGCTATTTTCCAAGTATTATCTTGTTTAGTCAGTTCCAATTTTACACTTTTTGTTTCGATAGTAATAGAGTTAGTCTTATCAGAATTAAATTTAGAAATTGTTTGTAAATATTGATTAGGCTGCTTTTGCTGCCATTGCTGCCAGTAATTTCGAGCTATTAGTAAAACAACACCAATAAAAAAGATTAAGGCAAGATTTAAGAGTTTTTTTTGATTCATTGTAAGCAAAAATATATTAAGAATTTTCTTAGTATATTTTTATTTATTCAGCTAATTTTTGTTAAATTTATTCCTGATATTTTCTTTGAGCTAAGCTTTTCCTTTTTCCTAGATAAAAGACAGCAAAAGCTGTGACTAAAATTGAAGGCAGTAAAATATTAACCCATTTAACAATCTGAGCCATATTAGCAGAACTGAATTGAAAAACTGGATTCATTCCGCTTTTTCTGGAAATAGAGGCAATATTATCATCACCAGCAACCCAATCGATAATATTTAAAGCAAAATTTAAATTATTTGGATCATTATTGGTAAATTGATCAAAAATAAATTCGCTATCGCCTACAGCTAAAATTTTACTACTATTTTTTTGCGCAGCTACAGCCACGGTTCTAGGTTTAAGTTCGTCATTAGCAAAAGTTTCTTCGGTTAACTTGTTTGGTAGAATGTTATAATTTTGAGTTTTAGAACCTGCATTTTGTCCGGTAGTTAAAACCTTGGTATGAGTGACTCCTTCAACTGTTTCTAAGTCAAAAGAATTTGACCAGATAAGAGAGACACTGTTGATCCCGGCAGTAGGACTAAAATTTTTATCAGCAGGAATAGATTTAATCCAGAAAGGATAAGGAATCATATATTGTAAAGTGCCGCCGTTTAAAGTAATAGTCTCATTCATTTGTAAATCATAAACTAAATCTTGGTTAATTTTGATACCATATTTATCCATTAAATCTTCTAATCCAGTTTGAAAGTTGCTGACAGTACCGTATTGTGTGTTGATATTATGATTTTCTACTAAAAAGAGAAGATCACCGCCATTATTAACATAATTGGCAATATTGGCAGAAGCTGTTGCCCCGATTGAATTTTGCATCCCATAAATAAGTAAAGCAGAGGTATCAAGTTTAGCTTCTGTACTATCTAATTCTGTGACATCTTCTAACTGATATTGGGTTTCTAAATTATTGTTAAAGAGTTGGATTGATTCTTTGTCCTGGTTTTGTGTAAGTACAGCTAATTTGGTTTTTTCTTTGGCGGTCATTTTACGAATATAACGGGTGAGTTGATATTCTAAATTCTCAGTGCTTTGAATAAAAGGAATCACTTCCTTTTTATCACTATACTGAAGTGAAAGACCAAAATAACCATTTTGAACTGCAAAAGAATTGTTAGCGACTGTATTAAATTGAACAGGTTGAATTCCTTCTTCATTAGCTAATTTTTTATCGTCTTCATTAGTATCTGGATTGCGATAATTAACTTTTATTTTGCCTTTTGCTAAACTTTCATAATCCTTGAGTAAATCTTTGGTAGTTTTGACATTAGCTTGGAATTGACCAGGGACATTTTCTGAATTATAAAGATTAATATTGATAACATCTGGTAAATTTTGTAAAGTTTGTTTGGTACCTTTAGACAAAGTAAATAGGCGATTGGTAGTTAAGTCTAATCTTAAGGGATAATTCTGCATTAAGATATTTAAAACAATTCCAATTCCGATAATTAAAATTAAAGCGATATCTTGTCTTTGTTTAGCCTGTTTATCTTCAATAGTTTTACGATAAGATAATTTAATAATAGAAAGCATCAAAAAAGTGCCAATAATGGTTAAGAAATATAATAAGTCTCTTAAATCTAAAGCGCCTCGACTGATATTATTCATATGAGGAATAATTGCAAGCTCGCTGATAAAACTTGATAAAAATTGAGGGATAGCCATTAAGACAAAATCCATCCCGAGCAAAATAAAACCAAAGCTGATAGCTGCTCCCAATAAAAAGCTAGCTACCTGGGAACTTGTAAGAGTGGCTGCCGCAATCCCAATTGCAAGAAATGCTCCTCCTACAAACAAAGCGCCTAAGTATTGCGAAATAATCACTCCAAGATCTGGTTGAGCATAAATAATAGTAGTCAAAGGTAAAAGAATTGTCGACAGAAGTAAAACTAAGTAAAATGCCATACTGCCAAAAAATTTTCCCAATACAATTTCAGCTTCGTTTACTGGCTGAGAATAGAGTAGTTCTAAAGTTTTATTTTTCTGTTCCTGAGCAAAAGTACGCATGGCAATTGTTGGCGCTAAAAAAAGTAAGAAAAAAGGCAGAAGGTCAAAAATAGAACGTAAGCTCGCTTCACCATAAAGAAAAGCAGTTTGAAAATATAAAATTGAAATTATTAATATAAAAGGAATAATTAAAAGAAATCCAGTAGGATTATTAAAAAATGAAAGAAACTCTTTTTTAGTAATTGTAAAAATATGTTTTTTGTTCAAAGCAAAAGATATTATTTTGCTTTTGGTAAAGACAATTTACCGCAAGGCAAAATGATGATTTTTTAATCTCTAGTTAACTGGGCAAAAATATCTTCCAAATCTTCTTGTTTTTTGACTAGTTCGTATAAATCCCATTTTTTGAGTTTGGCTAGTTCAAAGATTGGTAGGCGTAAGTCCTTTTTACTGCTAGCGCTAACTATAAATTTAGTTGCCAGTTTGTCTTTTTTGCTTTCCACTTTATTTACTCCAGATAATTTTTCCAGATCTTTTTTGATATCTTTACCATTGGCCAAGATTTCATAAAGATTTTGTCCACCAGCAAGATCAGCAAGGTCTTTGGTAAAAGAATCAGCGACAATTTTGCCATGATTAATAATTAAAATGCGATTACACATCTTGGTAATTTCTGATAAAACATGAGAACAAATAATAACAGTTCTTTCTTTACCAATGCCTTTAATTAAATCATGAATATCTCTTCTTTGATTTGGATCAAGACCTTCAGTCGGTTCATCCAGAAGTAAGATTTCCGGATCAGAAAGAATAGCTTGAGCAAGCCCGGTTCTTTGTCGGTAGCCTTTGGATAGTTCACTGATCGGACGATAAAAAACATCTTGAAGGCCAGTTTCTTTGACTACTTTTTTGATCTGTGGCAATTGTTTATCTTTAGCAATATTTTTAATTTCTGCCCAGTAATAGAGAAATTCTTCTACTGTCAGATCATCAAAAATAGGATTATTTTCGGGAAGGTAACCGATATGGGGTTTCTTTTTTTCATCAATGGTATTGTTATTATCAAAAAGATTTTGTTCATTGACTAAAATTTCTCCTTTGCTAGGAGGAAGAACGCCAGCAATCATCCTGACAGTAGTAGTTTTTCCTGCGCCATTAGGTCCTAAAAAACCGATGACTTCACCTTTTTTAATTGTTAAATTAATATTTTTGATAATTTGATTATTTTCAAAATTTTTAGAGACGTTTTTTAAGCTAATCATAGTTTATTTGTATAACTCAATTTTTAAAAAAATTCAAGAGCTTATTTTAGGGTAATCAAAAGCAGTTGTCGCAAGTCCATGAGAAAATATGGACATGTATACATTAAATCAAATTCCTTCGGAAGCCAAAATCCGAAAATTCTTAAGAAAAACTATTTTTGGCAGACATGTTTATTGCCCTAGATGCAAATCTCAAAGAATAATTAGTAGTCATCATCGTT
>JAAZND010000065.1 GCA_012798485.1 Candidatus Beckwithbacteria bacterium
AAAAGCAGTCAACTGTAAGTCAAACTTCTGAAAGTGAACCAGTCATCCCTCAAAAGAAAACTTTTAGTTTTCCCAAGAATTTTAATAAAAAAAGACTTAGTTTTGCTTTAATTTTAGGCTTGTTTTTTTTAGTTTTAATTGGAGCTGCTGCTGGTTTATTTTATTATTACTGGAATGTTCCAGAGGCAGAAATTAAATTATTCCTTTATCCCAAGTATATTGAAAAAACAGTAGAGATTAATTTAGCAAAAAGTGCTACAGCTTTGGATCTACAGAATTTTATCATTCCAACTTCAGCAAATCAGGTGACAGTCACAGGCGAAGAAGTGGTTCCTACCACTGGGACTAAAAAAGTAGGAGAGAAAGCCACAGGCAAGATTTTAATTTATAACAAAATCAGTAAGACCAGAACCTTGAAAAAAGGAGCTATTTTGACTAATGCAGAAAATTTACGTTTTGAGCTTGCCGAAGATGTGACTGTTGCTTCTGCCAGTTCTCAATCTCAAGATGAAGGAGAAAGTATTGCTTATGGTAAAGCAGAAGCTTCAGTAAACGCCGGTGGGGTAGGGACAGAATATAATATTGCCAAAGACAGCGTTTTGACTTTTAAAGATATTGATAAGAGTTCACTTTCGGCAAAAGCCGTTGATGCTTTTAGTGGCGGGAGCAGCGAAACAGTACAAGTAGTTGATAAAAAAGACAAAGATAAGGCTTTGGAAAGTTTACAAACTAAATTACTGACCCAATTAAATGATGAACTTAGTAAGCAAACAGATAAAACTAAGCTAGCTTTTGATACTGGAGAAAAACCCGAAATTACTGAAAGCAGTTTTGATCATGAAGTGAGTGACGAAGCAACTAATTTGACAGTAAAAGCGACAATGAAAGTCAATACTTTGGTTATTTCCAAAACAGATTTTGATTATACCTTGATGCAGGCTCTGATGGGTAGTATTCCGGAAAGTTTTCAAATTTCTTCTGATGGACTTCAGCAAGAAATTAAAAATCAAACAGAAACCAAAGATGGTCTTAAAATTGAGGTAAATACCAAAGTCAAACTTTTGCCAAAAGTTGATTTTGACAATATTAGACGTAGTATTGTAGGAAAATATCCCAATCTTATTCAGAGCTATTTTCAAGGTTTGCCTAATTTTGCTAAGGTAGAAATCGTAGTCAGACCTTCTCTTCCAGGGTTTTTGGGCACTTTACCAAGACAAGAAGGTAAAATTTCAATTGCAGTTGAAGAAGTTAAATAAGTGGTAAATTTACAAAAAAATTTAATTTTGTAAATTGATTTTTTGTGCAATATTGTTATTACAAAGCTCATCTTAAAACAGAATCAAGGTTTCAAAAAAAACAGAAAGAATTACTGCAAAAATTTTTGCGTGTTATCCCGAATGCTTTAATTATCGTGGGCGCAACAGCGGTGATGACGGTTTTTTACCCCATGATTTCTTATCAGCTCAATGCTTCACGTTGGAATAATAAAAAAATTGTTGCCCCTCTGACTAAAAATGAATTAGCAATAGATAAAAATCTGGCTTATCAAAATCAAAATAAAGCTGAAGCTACTGATCCTGTTATGGCTTATCAGCAGGAAAATGCTCCCCAGATAGTTGATTTTGACTATACAAAAGCCAGTAATTGGTTTTCCAACCCAGAAAAAGAGAATAAAACTGAGAAAAAAGAACTGGTCAGTACTTATACTCTTTCGATCCCAAAACTTGATATTGAAAATATGAAGGTTCTCATTAATGGTGAAAACCTAGATGAATCTTTAATCCAGTATGCTGGCACAGCTTTACCCGGTGAATATGGTAATCCTGTTATTTTTGGACATAGCGTTTTACCTGTTTTTTATAATCCTAAAAATTATATGTCAGTTTTTTCCAAGATTCCTACTCTTAAGGAAGGGGATGAAATTTTTGTGAGTTTTGATGGCATTGAATACAAATATGAGGTAGAATCCTATCATGAAGTTGAGCCAGACGAAATCGAAGTTTTAGAACAAAGATACGATCGTAAAACTTTAACTTTGATCACTTGTGTTCCTCCCGGAACTTATTTACGAAGAGGCGTAGTTTTAGCAAAATTAGTACAAGATTAATTTTTCAAATTATGAAATATTTAGCCATAGACTATGGACAAAAACATATTGGTTTAGCCATTTCCGAAGGTATTCTAGCTGAGCCTTTTGGACAATTTGATAGTGAAGCTGACGATAAAACAGTTGCCAAAATTATTAAAATCTGCCAAGAAGAACAGATTGATGAACTTGTTTTAGGCATTTCTGAAAATCAAATGGCAGTCAAAGTCAAAGCTTTTGCTCAAATCTTAAGCCAAAATTTAACTTTAAAAATTCATCTTCAAGATGAAACTTTATCGTCCCAGTTGGCAAAAAAACATCTGCTGGAAAGCGGAGCAAAAAGAAAAAAAAGACAGACGCAGAATCATCAAATTGCTGCGGCAATTATTTTACAAGAGTTTCTTGATAACAGATAGAAAACCTGTTATATTAAAAAACAGAAATGGTTAAAAAATTAATTTTTCCAATTCAACATTGGTTACTTTCTCAAGGGAAATGTGTCGGTTGTGCCAGGTCGCTTGACAGGCAGCAAACCCGTGAGAAAAAAGGCAATATTTTAGTTTATTGTAAATGTGGGAGGATTTATCTTAAAGAAGGTCAAAAATACCGCAGGGCTTTGTTTGAAGAAATTTAACTTTAAATTTGTTTATATATCCCAATTAATTATATGCCTAATCCAAAACCCAAAAAAAGATTTTTAATCTTTGGTTTTCCAATTTTATTGTTGTTTATTTTGTTTTTAGCTTTGTTTTTTTGGTGGACTTTAAATTTACAACCAGTAGATAAAACAACGCAAACAGAAATAACAATGACTATCCCATCTGGAGCTTCAGCTAGTCAAATTGCTCAGATTTTACAAGATAATAATTTAATTAAAAGTAAACTAGTTTTCCGCCTGTATTTAAAAAGAGAAAAGCTTGATGCTAAGCTAAAACCAGGCAAATATCAATTAAGTCAGACTCAGAGTCTGGCAGAAATTGTCAATCTTCTGCAAAAAGGAGTACTGGAAGATTTTTGGGTGACGATACCAGAAGGGAAAAGAAGAGAAGAGGTCGCCAAGATTTTAGCTGATAGTTTTACCAGAGAGAATTTAGTTTTTTCCATTCCAGACTTTTTAGAGCTAACAGACGATTTGGAAGGCTACCTTTTCCCAGATACCTATCTTATCCCCCGGACTACTACTACTCAAGAAGTAGTACAGATGATGAAGGATAATTTTGCCAAGAAAATTTCTAATACGATCAAAGCTAAAGCTAATAATTTAGATTTAAGTTTTGATCAGGTTTTAATCTTAGCTTCTTTGGTGGAAAGAGAAGCTAAATTTGAAACAGATCGGACCAAAATTGCTGGAGTTTTACTCAATAGACTCAAACAAGATATGCCATTACAGATAGATGCTACTGTGCAATATGTAGTGGGAGGCAATCAATGTGAGGCTAAGATAGGTAAAGATTGTAATTGGTGGCCAGTAATTACGGATACTAAAATTAATTCTACCTATAACACTTATGAAAATGTAGGTTTGCCTCCTGCTCCAATCTGTAATCCAGGGCTTTCTGTGATTGAAGCAGTCTTAAATCCAGGAAAACATGATTATCTTTATTATCTTTCAGAGGACAATGGGACAACTCATTATGCTAAAACTTTAGAGGAACATGAAGCTAATATTGAGAAATATTTGAACAATTAGTCGTTGACTTTTAAAAGATTTTTAGTATACTAACAATCACTGTCTCAGTCTATTAATCAATTTAGACTGAGTTTTATGTGTTTTAAAATAAACTTCAAAAAGGAGTTAAATTGATTTTTCAACACAATTTATAATCTAAAACAAAAGAAATAAGATTCAGGTAAGGCAACCTGAATTTTTTGTTGTTTTATGAACAAAAGCTCTCAATCCAAAAATAGAATTTATTTAGGCAAAGAAAATCTTCCTCTTCCAGAACTTAATTTAACAGAGATTCAAAAAAATTCTTATTTAGAATTTTTGACAGACGGGATTGCTAAAAGACTAAAAGAAATATCTCCAATTGATGATTTCACCGGTAAAAATTGGGCTCTTTCTTTTGGTGAACACTTTTTTGAAAAACCAAAACTCACTCCAGAACAAGCTCGAGAAAAAGGTTTAAATTATGAAGCTGCAATCAAAGTTCAAGCTACGCTTTTAAACAAAAAAACTGGTGAAACGATTGATCAAGAAGTTTTCTTAGGCGATATGCCAATGATGACTTCAAGTGGTACTTTTATCATTAATGGTATTGATAGAGCCGTCGTTTCTCAGTTAGTCAGAAGTCCAGGAGTTTTCTTTTCCGGTTCTATTGATCCAAATTCAGGTAAAATGCTTTATCAGGCTGAACTAAGACCTTTGCGTGGTTCCTGGCTTGAATTTGCTGTTTCCCGACATGGCGTGATCTCAGTCAAAATTGATAGACATCGTAAAATTCCAGCCACTACTTTGTTAAGAGCTGTTGGTCTTGCTACCAAAAAAGAAATTTTAGAAACTTTTGAAGATGTTGACAGAGGCGAGGAATTATATATTGAAAATACTTTAGTAAAAGATATGTCTTCTTCTCAAGAAGAGGCTTTGATAGAGATTTATGAGAAAATTAGACCAGGTGAGCCAGCTGTTTTAGATAACGCTAAAGCACTTTTAAAAAATCTATTTTTTGATGCACGTCGTTATGATCTTGGGAAGGTTGGTAGATATAAATTAAATAGAAGACTTGGTATTGAAGTTAAAAATGATGAAGATGCCTATATTTTGACTGCTGATGATATTGTAGCTACCATCAAATATTTGATTAACCTGCAAAATGGTCAAGGAAAAGTTGATGATATTGATCATCTAGCCAACAGAAGAATTAGAAGGGTAGGAGAATTAGTTTCTACTGTAGCTTTCAGAGTTGGACTATTAAGACTTGAAAGAAGTATCAAAGAAAAAATGAGTATGGTTAAAGCTGATACTTTGATTACTCCATCTTCTTTAGTCAACCCTCGTCCAATGGTTGCGGCTATTTCTGAATTTTTCCGTAGAAATAGACTTTCTACTATTTTGGATCAGACTAATCCTTTATCAGAAATTGATAATTTACGAAGACTTTCTGTGATGGGAAGCGGAGGAGTGACTCGTGAAAGAGCCTCTTTCTCTATGAGAGATATTAATCAATCACAATATTCTCGTATTTGCCCAGTCAGATCACCAGAAGGACCAAATATTGGTTTAGTCACTTACTTATCTTTGTATACACGCATTAATGAATATGGTTTTCTAGAAGCTCCATATCGTCGAGTTGTTCCTGAGAAAAAAGGCAACAAAACCAGAATGAAAGTGACCAATGAAGTTGTCTATCTTTCAGCTGATGAAGAAGAAAATTATTATATTACTCATGCCGAAGTCAAAATTGATCAAGATGGTTATATTGCTGAAGATTGGGTTTCGGTCAGATTTAATGGAGAATTTTTGGAAGCTGATGTTGAGCAAGTTCAGTTTATTGACGTGGCTTCTCGCCAGATTGTTGGTTCTTCTGCTTCCTTGATTCCATTTTTAGCTCATGATGAAGCTATCAGAGCTTTGATGGGTACTCATATGCAATGTCAGGCAGTACCTTTAGTCAAAACTGAATCTCCTATTATTGGTACAGGTATGGAAGGTTCAATTGCTAAAGCTACTAATCATGTAGTAGAAGCAGATTTTGACGGCGAAGTAGTTTATGCCGATGCTCAGATGATTGAACTTAAAGTTAGTGCTAAAGATTTTGCAAAAGTCAAAGAAAATAGAGAAAAATATCCTTATATCGTAAACATTCAAGATAATGTTTTGACTTACAACATTCATAAGTTCCAACGTTCATCTCAAAGCACTTGTTATTCTCAAAAAACCAATGTTTTGACAGGAGCAAAAATTAAAAAAGGCGATGTGATTATCGATGGTCCTGCTGCTTTTGAAGGAGAATTATCTTTGGGTAAAAATTTATTAATTGCCTTTGGAGCTTTTGATGGTCTTGGTTATGAAGATGCCATCGTTATTTCTGATCGTTTAGTTAAAGAAGATGTTTTATCTTCTATTCATATCAACGAACATATTATTGAAGTGATGGATACCAAATTAGGCCCAGAGGAAATTACTCGTGATATTCCTAATGTTGGTGAAGCTGATCTTGCTCATCTTGGAGAAGATGGTATTGTCACAATCTGTTCCAATGTCGGACCAAATGATATTTTGGTTGGCAAAATTGCTCCTAAAGGCGAAACAGAACTTAGCGCCGAAGAAAGACTTTTACGCGCTATTTTTGGAGAAAAAGCCAGAGAAGTTCGTGATACTTCTTTGCGTATGCCTCATGGAGAACATGGAACTGTTATTGGAATTAATATTTTAGACAGAGATAAAGGTGACGAACTTGATCCAGGTGTTTTGAAAGAAGTAAAAGTACTGGTTGCTCAAATGAGAAAAGTGGTGATTGGAGATAAGGTTGCCGGAAGACATGGTAATAAAGGTGTTATTTCCAAAATTGTACCAGTTGCTGATATGCCTTATCTTGAAGATGGGACTTCTGTTGATATCATTATTTCTCCTTTGTCAGTATTAGCTCGTATGAATCTGGGTCAGATTTTAGAATCACAACTGGGTTGGGCAGGTAAAAAACTTGATCAGAAATATGCTTTGCCAGTTTTTGAACACATTGATCAAGAATTTATTGACGAGAAAATGACCGAAGCTGGACTTCCAGTCAATAGCAAAGTGCAACTTTATGACGGAAAGACTGGAGAGCCATATCAATATAAAACTTCAGTTGGAGTCGCTTATATTATGAAGCTGGCTCACATGGTTGAAGATAAAATGCATGCTCGTTCCACTGGACCATATTCTTTGGTGACTCAACAACCTCTTGGAGGAAAAGCTCAAATGGGAGGACAAAGACTGGGAGAAATGGAAGTCTGGGCTTTGGAAGCACATCGAGTAGCTCATGTTTTACAAGAAATGTTGACTATCAAATCTGATGATGTGGTTGGCAGAAGTAAAGCTTTTGAAGCAATTGTCAAAGGAACTGATTTACCAGCTTCAACCGTGCCAGAATCATTCAAGGTTTTGGTTAAAGAACTTAATAGTTTAGGCTTTAATGTTATTCCAGAAGGGGTTGAAGAAAAAGAAGAAGTGATTGATGATCCAGAACTGAAAATGATTGAAGCCGATGATAAAGATTTGGTTTTACCAACTGATGAGACTTCAGAAGAAGATACTCAAGAAAAAGAAGTTAAAGACGAAGATGATGACGATGATGATTTTGATGATATTGAAGTTCCAGAAGAAGAATTATCAGAGTTAGAAGAGGAGATTAAGAATAACTAAAAGCAATTAATAAAACTTTTATAGCTAATAGTTTGCATGTTTTAAACTAAAAGCTAAAAAAAATATGAAAAATATTGTCGATTTTGAAACATTAACTTTAAAAATTGCTTCTCCAGAAGAAATTTTATCTTGGTCTCACGGAGAGGTTTTAAAACCAGAAACTATTAATTATCGTACTTTAAAGCCAGAAAAAGATGGTTTATTTTGTGAGAGAATTTTTGGACCTTCCAAAGATTGGGAATGTTATTGTGGTAAATATAAGAGAATTCGTTATCGTGGCATTATCTGTGATAAATGTGGAGTAGAAGTGACTCTTTCTCGTGTGAGAAGAGAAAGAATGGGACATATCAAACTTGCTTGTCCAGTTGCTCATATTTGGTTTTTCAAAGGTATTCCTTCCAAAATTTCTTTACTTTTAGATATTTCTCCTAGAGCTTTATCTGGAGTGATTTACTTTGCTCGTTATGTGGTTTTGACAGTAGACGAAGCCAAAAGAAAAGATATTTTAAATAATTTAAGTAATAAATTAGTCGAAATTAAAAAAGAACTAGAAGAAAATAATAAAAAAGTGATTGAACAGATAGAAGCTAAAGGTGAAAAACAATTAACTGAAATTAAAGAAAAAATCAAATCAAAAGATCAACAAAAAATTACTATTGAAGAAGCTAAAATCAAGATTAAAAAAGAAATGACTCGAGCTAAAGAAAATTTAGTTAAAGAAAAAGAAACAGCTGAAGAAGTGTTTAAAACTGTTAGTGCTTTGGTCAAAAGATTGGAAGAAAGATCAGTTTTGACAGAAGATGAATATCTGAAATTAATGGATTATGATGCTGATCAATTCTTAGAAGTTTCCATGGGAGCTGAAAGTATTTTAAAACTTTTATCTCGTCTTGATCTGGAAAAAGAATCAGAAAAGTTGAGAAAAACTTCTCGTACCGCCAAAGGTCAAAAAAGAATTAAAGCTATTAAAGTTTTAAGAATTGTGGAAGGGCTTAAAAAAGCAGCTATTGATCCAACTTGGATGATTCTCAAAAACCTTCCTGTTATTCCACCTGACTTGCGTCCAATGGTTCAATTATCTGGCGGAAGATTTGCTACTTCTGATCTTAATGATTTATATCGAAGAGTCATTAATCGCAACAATCGTTTAAAACATTTAATTAATCTTGGAGCTCCAGAAATTATTTTGCGAAATGAAAAAAGAATGCTTCAAGAAGCTGTTGACACGCTGATTGATGCCTCTCATGCTCGTCAAACCAGAAGAAGAGGGACCAAAGAACTTAAATCATTATCAGAGGTTTTAAAAGGCAAACAAGGACGTTTCCGTCAAAATTTGCTGGGAAAACGTGTTGATTACTCAGGAAGATCTGTGATTGTGGTTGGACCAGAACTGCGACTTAATCAATGTGGTTTGCCAAAAGACATGGCTCTGGAAATGTTTAAACCTTATGTTTTGCATGAATTAATTGCCAAAGGAATTGCTCCAAATGTCAAAACCGCCAAACAGATTTTGGAAAACAAACCACCTGAAGTTTATGATATTTTGGAACAAATTACCGCTAATCATCCAGTTTTACTTAACCGTGCTCCTACTTTACACAAATTAGGTATTCAGGCTTTCTTCCCAGTTTTAACTGAAGGAAACGCTATTCGTTTACATCCTTGTGTTTGTAGTGGTTATAATGCTGATTTTGATGGTGATCAGATGGCTGTGCATGTACCATTATCAAAAGATTCTCAACAGGAAGCGATTGACTTGATGATGCCTGAGAAGAATTTACTTAAACCAGCTGATGGATCTCCTATTACTTTGCCAAATAAAAATATGGCATTAGGACTATACTTTTTAACTACCATTGATGAAGCGGTAGAACCTTCTCAGACTATTTTTGCCAACGAAATCGAAGCTAATAATGCTTACCAGACTGGCAGAATTGGTCTAAAACAACCTATCACAGTCAGAGTAGAAGGAAAATTAGTAGAGACAACAGTTGGACGCTTATGGTTTAATGAGATTTTACCTGTAGATATGAACTTTTTGAATCAAAATATCGACGCTGCAGCTATCAAAAGATTAATGCAGGAAGCTATGGCTAAATATGATACAGCTACAGTGATGGATATTGTTGATAATATCAAAAATTTAGGTTTTAAAGGAGAAACTTTATCTGGAATTTCTGTTTCAGTCAATGATTGTAAAACCATCAAGGAAAAAGGAGAAATGATTAGGGAAGCCAATAAAAAAGCAGAAAAAATTGAAGAGAACTATAAATTAGGTTTAATCACGCGTGAAGAAAAGAAACGTTTATCTATTGATTTATGGCTTAAAACTACTGATGAAGTGGCTGATAAAACCTGGGATGCTTTTACTCCAGATAATCCTGTCAAAATCATGATTCAATCAGGAGGAACTAGAGCTTCTAAAGATCAGGTGAAACAGCTGGCTGCTATGAGAGGTTTATCTGTTGATCCATTAGGGAAAATTGTGGAACTGCCAACTAAATCAAACTTTAAAGAAGGTTTATCTGTGTTTGAATATGTAACTGCTGCTCGTGGTTCCCGTAAAGGTTTGACTGACTCAGCTGTTAAAACTGCTAATGCTGGTTATTTGACTCGCCGTTTAGTAGATGTTTCTCACGACATGATTGTGCGAACTGAAGATTGTGGGACTGAAAACTTTTTAGAAATCAATAGAGAAGAAGGAAGAGAAAAAGCTTTTGCTACTAGAATTATGGGGAGAAATGCTGCAAAAACTATTAAAGATCCCAAAAGCAAAAAAGTTATAGTGGAAAAAGGTCAGATTATTGATGAAAAAGTAGCTGAACTGATTGATAAATCAGAGATTAAAACTGTGGCTATTTTCTCGCCAATTACCTGTGAAGCCCCTTTTGGTATTTGTCAGAAATGTTATGGTTGGGATTTTTCAACCAAAAAACCAGTTGGAATTGGTGTCCCTGTTGGAGTGATGGCTGCTCAGTCTATTGGAGAACCTGGAACTCAGTTGACGATGAAAATTAAACACACTGGAGGTGTGGTTATGCAGGATGTCACTCAAGGTCTTCCAAGAGTTGAAGAAATTTTTGAGCTTAGAACTCCAAAAGGATTAGGTTTAATTTCAGAAATTGCTGGTAAAGTCAAGATTGATCAAACTGATGAGGGTTTTGAAATTACAATTAAAAATGAAGAAATCAAAGAAGAAAAAACTTATATTGCTCCTTTAACTGCAAGTTTAAAAGTTAAAGATAAGCAATTGATTTCAGCAGGCACACAATTGACTGGTGGAGCATTAGATATTAAAGAAGTATTAAGAATCAAAGGTTTAAGATTTGCTCAGGAATATTTAATTCAAGAATTGCAGGCAGTTTATGAATCTCAAGGTATTTCGATTAATGATAAACATTTTGAGGTCATTATCAAAAAAATGTCTGACAAAGTCAAAATTGATAATGCTGGAGATACTGATTTATTACCAGGTGAATTAGTTGATCAATATAAATTTAGTAAAGCAAATGAAGCTGTAATTGCCGCTGGTGGCGAACCAGCTACAGCTTTGGTCTCACTTTTAGGAATTACTCGTGCATCACTGCACACTGACTCTTGGTTATCTGCTGCATCGTTCCAGGAAACCAGTAGTGTTTTGACTGATGCTGCTTCTTTGGGCAAGAAAGATCACTTGATAGGACTCAAAGAAAATGTTATCATTGGAAGATTAATTCCAACTAGTGAAAAGAGAGCTAGATTAGTAGAAATTTAAGTTAAAAATTTTTAATTTTTAACTTAAAATTTTTAATTTTAAAAGTGCCAACAATAAATCAACTTATTAGAAAACCAAGAACCAAAAAAGCCAACAAAATTAAAGCAACTGCTTTGAGAAAATCTTTTAATGCTTTAGACCGAAAAATGGTTGGGACTAAAAACCCACAAAAAAGAGGAGTTTGTACTGTTGTCAAAACTATGACACCAAAAAAACCAAACTCAGCTCTTCGTAAAGTGGCTAGAGTCAGACTTTCCAACAAAATGGAAGTGACAGCTTATATTCAAGGAGAAGGTCACAATTTAGCCGAACACTCTGTGGTTTTAGTCAGAGGTGGAAGAGTTAAAGATTTGCCAGGTGTGAAATATCACATCGTAAGAGGTAAATATGATTGTTTAGGAGTAAATGGAAGAATGCAGTCTCGCTCTAAATACGGGACCAAAAAAGGCGGAAAAACTGGAGTTGCAAGTAATACCGCTTCAGCTAGTTAATTAGATTAAATTAATACTTTCTAAATTTAAGATGAATAATTTTTAATTTTTCATTTTAGATTTAAAATTATTTAGTGCCAAGATCAGGAAGAATCAAAAAAAGATTATTAGAACCAGATCCAATTTATGGAAACCGTTTAGTGACCAGAATCATCAATCGTATGATGCTTGATGGTAAAAAAGATATAGCTACCAAACAATTTTATAAAGCTTTAGATATTTTAGCCCAAGTTGATAAAGAAAGTGAACCAGTTGATGTTTTAAGAAGAGCTTTGGACAATATTAAACCAGTGATGGAAGTGAGATCCCGAAGAATTGGTGGAGCTGCTTATCAAGTTCCTATGCCAGTAAAAGGCGACAGAAGAGAAACTTTAGCGATTAGATGGTTAATCACCTGTGCTCGTAAAAGACCAAATAGCCAATTTCATACTTTTGCCGAAAAACTGGCCGCTGAACTTAAAGATGCCTTGAATCATGAAGGAGAAGCAGTCAAGAAAAGAGATATTACTCATAAAGCTGCTGAAGCTAACAAAGCTTTTGCCCACTTTAGATGGTAGAAATTTAGGGTTTAGTTTATAGAGATTAGGTTTTAGTATTTAATATCAGGGACAACCCTAGGGTTGTCCTTTGTAGTTTTTTAATGCCAGAAGAGGAAAATCGTGCTCCATCAAGATTGCCTGACGATTTAAATTTGCTTTGAATTTAATTATTAATGAGTTTAAAATTACAGATCCACTAGTTCAAAAAATAATAAGAGATGGCGTGGTTGAATTAGGATTAGAGGCTGTTTTGAGGGAGATTTTTAAAAGAAGATGGATTTATTTAGGAATTAGTATTGACGTAGAAAACGATAATATTGAGGCAATGGTTGCAGATTATCTTGAACATGGAAAAGATTTTGTGATAGAGAAATTAAGAAAACAAGCTTATAAAAAAGATTAATTTTTGGTAAAATTTGGATAAGACTGCTAAAATAGAGGCAGTATTTTTATTTAAAAAATAAGTAATTATTAATAATAAGAAGTAGCAGGTATTGATTATCAAGTTTTGTTTTAACTTAATACTAAATACTGACTACTAGCTACTAAAAATGGCTCAACCAACAGGAAAAAAAGATTACAAAAGACATATGCCTTTAAATAGGCTTCGTAATATTGGAATTATTGCTCATATTGATGCAGGTAAAACTACAACTAGTGAAAGAATCCTTTATTACACTGGTAAATCTTACAAAATCGGGGAAGTGCATGAAGGAGCTGCTGTCATGGATTGGATGGCTCAGGAGCAGGAAAGAGGAATTACTATTGTTTCCGCAGCTACTACCACTTTTTGGACTCCTCAGGTTGTGCCATCCCAAGCTTTATTCCCAGAAGAACATCGTTTTAATATTATCGATACTCCAGGACATGTGGATTTTACTGCCGAAGTGGAAAGATCTTTGAGAGTTTTGGATGGTGGAGTGACGGTTCTCGACGCTGAAGAAGGAGTGCAATCTCAATCAGAAACAGTTTGGCGTCAAGCAGATAAATATAAAGTGCCTCGTATCTGTTTTGTGAACAAAATGGATAAAATCGGCGCTGATTTTTTTGCCACCGTCAAAGATGTGGAAGATAAATTGGGTGTGAGAACCGCCATTTTGACTTTACCAATTGGTAAAGAAAATACTTTTAAAGGCGTTGTTTTACTTTTGGAAAAGAAAACTGTAATTTACAGTGAAGAAGAATTAGGCGCTAAATACGAAGTCAAAGATGAAATTCCAGAGGATTTAAAAGCCCAATTTGAAGAAGAAAGAGCAAAACTGATTGAAAAAATCTGTGAAAATGATGAAAACTTACTCGAGAGATATTTAGCCGGAGAAGAAATTTCAGTAAAAGAATTAAAACAAGGTTTGAGAAAAGCTGTGCTTTCTTATGATCTTGTCCCTATTATCTGTGGTTCCTCTCTTAAAAATAAAAGTGTCCAGATTTTACTTGATGCTGTGGTTGATTATCTTCCTTCCCCATTGGATTTACCTCCTGTTAAAGGGACAGATCCAAACGATGAAACCAAAGAAATTGTGAGAGAACCAAAGACTGACGGACCTTTAACCATGCTGGCTTTCAAAATCCAGACTGATCCTCATGTCGGCAGATTGAGCTATGTCCGTATTTATTCTGGAGTTTTAAGGTCAGGTTCTTATATTTATAACGTCAATAAAGATAGCAAAGAAAGAGTGGGACGTTTACTTTTAATGCACGCCAATAATAGAGAAGAAATTACCGAAGCTTATGCCGGAGAAATTGTTGCCATTATTGGTCTTAAAGAGACTATTACTGGAGATACGCTTTGTGAAGATGGAGACAAGATTATTTTGGAAAAAATCTCTTTTGCTGAACCAGTGATTTCTTTGGCTATTGAACCAAAAACCAAAAGTGATCAAGAGAAAATGGGTATTGCTTTGAAAAAACTTTCTGAAGAAGATCCTACTTTCAAAATTTCTTCCAATGAAGAAACTGGTCAGACTGTGATTTCCGGGATGGGTGAACTTCATCTTGAAATTTTGGTTGATAGAATGAAGAGAGAATTTAATGTCGAAGCCAATACTGGTAAACCTCAAGTGGCTTACAAAGAAACTATCAAAATTGAAGCCACAGCCGAAGGAAAATATATTCGTCAATCTGGAGGTCGTGGTCAATATGGACATTGTTTGTTAAGAGTGACTCCTAAAAAACGCGGTGAAGGTTATGAATTCAAAAATGAAGTCAAAGGTGGAGCCATTCCAAGAGAATATATTGCTCCAATTGAAAAAGGTGTCAAAGAAGCGATGGAAAATGGCGTTTTGGCAGGCTACCAATTGGTTGATATGGAAGTGACTGTTTATGATGGAACTTATCACGAAGTTGACTCTTCCGAAATGGCTTTCAAAATTGCCGGCTCTATGGCTTTACAGGCAGCTGTGCGAAAAGCTGAAATGACTTTACTTGAACCAATTATGAAGCTTGAAGTTTCAGTCCCTGATGAGTTTATGGGAGATGTGATTGGTGATTTATCTGCTAAAAGAGCTCAGATTCTTGGTACTAATAGCAGAGGAAATACTCGCATTATCACTTCTTTTGTGCCTTTGGCTGAAATGTCATCCTATGCTACAATTTTGCGCTCTATGACTCAAGGTAGAGGAAACTTTGTTTTACTTCCAAGTCATTATGATGAAGTGCCAAAAAATATTATTGAACAAATTGTTTCAGAAAGAGGCAAAAATACCAAAACTGAATAAGTAGAAATTTAACCAAAAATTAAAAACGCTCGAGAAATCGAGCGTTTTTTTATTTCTTATAAATCGACAGACTTTTGATATTTTTGGTTTTGAGAATTCCTTTTTCTCTTAAAAAAACTGTTCCGCTTTTTTTATCTTCAAAATGATCAATAAATACTGTATTGTTAGTTAATTTTACTCTGATTCTAGTTCCTTTTTTAAAGCTGCTGTGATTCATTTTTATAGTTTAACATTTTTAGTTAAAGTTTAACTTTACTTTTAATCTTAATCTTATTAAAATGTCTTTATGCAATGGTTGATTTTTGCTTTTCTATCAGCAGTATTTGCAGCCATTACTGCAATTTTGGCTAAAATTGGAGTTAAAGATGTTAATTCAAATTTGGCAACAGCTATTCGAACGATTGTGATTTTACTTTTTGCGTGGGGAATAGTGTTTGCTCAAGGTACTTACAAAGATTTATCATCTATTCCTAAACCTACTTTGATTTTTCTTATTCTGTCTGGAATTACTACTGGGCTTTCCTGGCTTTTTTATTTTCGCGCTTTACAACTTGGAGAAGCTTCCAAAGTTGTTCCTATAGATAAACTAAGTTTAGTTTTGACTATTATTTTAGCCTTTTTTATTCTGCAGGAGAAAATTACCCTCAAAGTTTTACTGGGAGCAGTTTTAATGACTGCTGGTTCTATCATTATTGCCTTTACCAAATAAAACTTCTTGTGTAAATTTCCAAATCTTTGTTATAATACTTTTACTAAAGACTGCTAAGCAAAAATAGCTTGGGCAGTTTTTTGCTTTTGTCTTGTTTAATTAAACAGGATAAGATATAATTCATTATTAATTAATAAATAAAATTTATTTGAAAGGAGCCAAGATGGCAACATTTGACAGAACAAAACCTCATATGAATATTGGGACCATTGGTCACGTTGACCATGGTAAAACCACCCTTACTGCAGCTATTACAACTACTTTAGCTAAAAAAGGGTTGGCTCAAGCTACTGCTTATGATCAGATTGATAAATCTCCAGAAGAAAAAGCTAGAGGGATTACAATCTCTATTACTCATGTTGAGTATGAAACTGATAAAAGACATTATGCCCATATCGATTGTCCAGGACACAAAGATTACATCAAAAACATGATTACTGGTGCAGCCCAGATGGATGGAGCTATTTTGGTCGTGGCTGCTACTGATGGACCAATGCCTCAGACTAAAGAACATTTACTTTTAGCTCATCAGGTTAATGTTCCAGCTATAGTTGTTTTTCTTAATAAATGTGATATGGTTGACGATCCAGAACTGATCGATCTTGTGGAAGAAGAAGTGAGAGAACTTTTGAAAAAATATGAATTTCCAGGTGATGAAGTTCCTATAATCAGAGGAAGTGCTTTAAAAGCCTTGGAAGGTGATGCTGCCGCTCAAGAATCTATCAATAAATTAATGGAGGCAGTTGATAATTATATCCCAACTCCTGTAAGAGATTTGGAAAAACCATTCTTAATGCCAATAGAAGATGTCTTTTCTATCAAAGGTAGAGGCACAGTTGTCACTGGAAGAATTGAAAGAGGAGTTGTCAAAATTAATGATGAAATCGAAATTGTTGGCATTAAAGCCGCTAGAAAAAGTGTTGTCACAGGAGTCGAAATGTTTAGAAAACAACTTGATCAAGGTCAAGCTGGAGATAATGTTGGAATTTTACTTAGAGGCATTAACAAAGAAGATGTAGAAAGAGGTCAAGTTTTAGCCAAACCAGGAAGTATTACTCCACATACCGAGTTTGAAGCTCAGGTATATGTGCTTTCCAAAGAAGAAGGTGGTAGACATACTCCTTTTTTTAATGGTTACAAACCACAGTTTTACATCAAAACTACTGATGTGACTGGAGAAGTTATTTTACCAAAAGGCGTAGAAATGATTATGCCAGGAGATGATGCCAAAATCACTGCCAAACTTATCGTTCCTATGGCTATGGAAGAAGGTCTTAGATTTGCTATCAGAGAAGGTGGTAAAACTGTCGGAGCTGGAGTTATTACCAAAATTATTAAATAAGAAATATATTAAGAGGGCTTAAGGCTTTGCCTAAGCCCTCTTTCAATTTTAAACTGTCCAATTTTAAAATATTATGGCAAGTGCACAACGAATTAGAGTCAAATTAAAAGCTTTCGATCATCGTATTATCGATGAATGTAGTAATAAAATCTTGCAAACTGCTCTTTCTACTGGAGCTAAAGTAATTGGTCCTGTACCATTACCAACCAAGAGAAAAAGATTTCCAGTTTTAACCAGCCCTCATACTGATAAAGATGCAAGAGAACATTTTCAGATTTTGACTCATAAAAGACTTATTGACATATTGCAACCAACAGATAAAACTATTGATTCTTTAATGCATTTGGAATTGCCAGCAGGAGTTGGGGTAGAAATTAAAATGTAATTGTTGATAACAGATTTGGTGTTTGAATTTTTAGAGAAAATAGAGTAAAATATCAGAGTTTTATGCAACAAACAGAAAAAATAATAATTTATTGATTTTTTCGCAACAGATTGGAAGGTTTTTTAAAAACCCGCCAAGAACGGGTTTTTTTATTGGTTTTTTAAAATTTTAAGATAAAAATTATGAAATCATTTTACGGATTAAAAAAAGACCAGACACATGTTTATAATAAAGACGGCAAGAGGTTGTTTATTACTAGATTAGTAGTCAATCCTCTTAAAATTGTTCAAGTTAAAACAACTGACAAAGAACAATATAACGCCTTACAAGTGAGCATTGGTACCAAAAAAAGAAATACCAAAGCTATTGTTGGACATGTCAAAGATCTTAATTTAAATCCTTTGCATCTTAAAGAAATTAACTTAGAACAAACTTTGGATAAAAAAAGAGGCGATGAAGTTAAAGTCAGTGAAGTGTTTAAAGTAGGAGATGAAATCCAAGTTCACAGCAGATCAAAAGGTAAAGGTTTTGCTGGAGCAATGAAGAGATGGAATTTTAAAGGTGGACCAAAAACTCATGGACAATCAGATAGAGCAAGAGCAGTTGGTTCTATTGGTCAAGGTACTTCTCCAGGAAGAATTTGGAAAGGTAAAAGAATGCCTGGTCATATGGGAGATGCTATTGCTTGTGTCAGAGGATCAGTTGTTGTCAAAATTGATGAAGCTCAAAATGAACTTTGGATTACCGGAAGTGTTCCTGGAACCAGAAATAATTTAGTAAGATTAACCAAAGTAGGAGAAACTAAATTTGCTGGCCTTGATAAAAGATATGAAAAACAAGAATCAAGCATTGAGAATAAAGAGGCAGAAGTTGATATTAAACAAGAAGCTAATCAAGAGGTTAAACCAGAGATTAAGGAGGAAGAACAAAAATAAACGGATTGTTGAATGGTTAAACTGCTAAGTTTAGCGATTTAACCATTAAATAATAGAAAAAATATGAAATTTAAAGTTTTTGATCTTACCGGCAAACAATTAGAAGATATGAATGTTAATAAAACCGTCTTCGAGACAAAAATTAACGATGTTTTGATGTCTCAAGCAGTAAGAGTATATTTATCTAATCAAAGACTGGCTAGTGCTCATGCTAAAACTAGAGGAGAAGTAGATAGAACTGGTGCTAAAGTTTATCGCCAAAAAGGGACTGGTAATGCCAGACATGGAGATAAAAAATCTCCGATTTTTGTGGGTGGAGGTAAAGCCCATGGCCCAAAAGATCAGAATTATAAATTGAAAATTAGTAAAAAAATGATTAAAGCTGCTTTAAAAAGCGCTTTAAGTTTAAGAGCAAAAGAAGACAAAATTATCATTGTTGATGGTTTGGATAAAGTTAAAGAACCAAAAACTAAAGCTTTTGCCGGGTTTTTCACAAAAAGTTTAGGTAAAGAAAATATTTACAAAATCGCTTTAATTTTAAATAAAGAAGAAAGAATTAATGCTCCAGGAAAAAGTGCTCAAAATTTAGATCAGGTAGCAGTTTTAAATTGTGATAGTTTAAATACTTATGAAATTTTAAAAGCTAAAAGTTTAGTTTTAAGCTCACAAGCTTTAAAAGATTTAGAAGTTAGATTAACAAAATAAATTATAAATATGAGACAGGATTTAGTTTTAGTTAGACCAATCATTACCGAAAAAACCATGGCTTTAGCCCAAATGAGTCAATTTACCTTTATGGTAAATCTTGATGCTAATAAAAATCAGATCATCAAAGCTATTGAAGATTATTTTAAAGTAAATGTAATTGAAATTAAAACTATTACTCTTAAAGGTAAAATTAGAAGATTTGGAACTAAAAGAGTGCCAACTCAACTAGCTGGGACTAAAAAAGCTATCGTGACTTTGAAAAAAGGACAGAAAATTGATTTATTTGAAATTGGCGATGAAAAAGAAGAGAAGAAAAAAGTTAAAAAAGTAGAAAAGAAAGAAAGTAAAAAAGAAACTAAGAATAAACCTGAAGTTAAAAAAACTGACAAATAAGCAATATGGCTATTAAAAAAATTAAACCAACATCAAACGCATCAAGACATATAAGTTACATAGATAACAAAGAGATTACTAAAAAAGACCCAGAAAAAAGTTTAGTGAAGATTTTGAAAAAACATTCTGGACGCAATAATATGGGTCGTGTGACAGTCAGACATCAGGGTGGTAGACAAAAAAGATATTATCGCCTGATTGATTTCAAAAGAGATAAAAAAGACATTGAAGCCAAAGTAGTTGCTATAGAATATGATCCAAATCGTACTGCCAATATTGCTTTATTATATTATACTGACGGAGAAAAAAGATATATTTTGGCTCCAGAAGGCTTAAAAATTGGAGACAAAGTTGTTTCAAAAGAAAATGCAGATGTCAAACCAGGCAATGCCATGCCACTAAAAAATATACCATTAGGAATGCCAATTCATAATATTGAACTTAGACCTGGTAAAGGCGGACAAATTATTAGAAGCGCTGGATCAGCTGCCATGTTGCAGTCAAAAGAAGGTTTATACGCTCATGTGTTATTACCTTCTTCTGAAGTAAGACAAATTTCAGTCAATTGTTATGCTACGATTGGTCAGGTTGGGAATGTTGATTGGCAGAATGTCAGCCTTGGTAAAGCAGGGAGAAAAAGATTAATGGGAATAAGACCAAGTGTTAGAGGTGTGGCTATGGCACCTAATTCTCACCCTCATGGAGGAGGAGAAGGTCGTTCTGGTATTGGTATGTCTTCACCTAAATCACCTTGGGGAAAGAAAACTTTGGGTCTTAAAACCAGAAAGAAATACAAATATTTTAATAACATGATTATTAAAAGGAGAAGTAAATAACATTATTTAAAAATAAATAATAAATGCAAAATTATAATTGATTTTAAATTTTTTATTTTGCATTTTAAATTTTAAAAAGTGTCAAGAAGTTTAAAAAAAGGACCATATATCGATGAAAAACTTTTAAAAAAAGTTTCTAAACAAAAACAGGAAGGCAAAAAAGAAGTGATTAAAACTTGGGCAAGAGACAGCCAAATTTCACCTGAATTTGTTGGTCATACCTTTGGAGTTCATAACGGAAGAATTTTTGTCGAAGTTTTTGTCAATGAATCGATGGTTGGTCACAGACTTGGAGAATTTTCTCCAACCAGAACTTTTAGAGGTCACGGTAAGATGGTTAAAAGAGTTATTACAAAAACTTAAAATCAATTCAAAAGTCAGAATTAAAAATTTAAAATTAAACATATGGAAATCGTTGCTTATCAAAAATACGTTAGAACCAGTCCAAGAAAAATTCAGCTTATTGCTGATGCAGTGAGACAGATGCATCCAACTCAAGCTTTGACCAATTTAGAGTTTATGCATAAAAGAGCTGCAGATGTTTTGAAAAGAGTATTAAATCAGGCAGTAAAAAACGCAGTTAATAATAGTGGTTTAAACGAAAAAGATTTGAAAATCAAACACATCTTAGTTGAAAAAGGACCACAATATAAAAGATTTAATGCAGCATCTAGAGGAAGAGCCAGAACCATTTTGAAAAAAACTAGCCATATTAAGGTTGTTTTAGAAGGTAAGGAAGTTAAAAAAGTTCAAGAAGAACCAAAAACTGATAAAAAAACAAAAGAAAATTCAAAGTTAAAAAAATAAAATTTAATTTTAGCTTTTTAACTTTTAAATAAAATTAAAATATGGGTAAAAAAGTAAATCCATTTGGATTTAGACTAGGATCACTTTATACATGGAAATCTCGTTGGTATGCTAAAAAACAAGATTATAAAACCTTGCTTTTACAAGATATTAAATTAAGAGAATTTCTGATGGAGAAACTACAGAGTGCTGGCGTGGCTAAAGTTGAAATTGAAAGATCTATCAAAAAAATTACTGTTTATATCTATGTTTCTAGACCAGGTGTGGTGATCGGCAGAGGTGGAAAAGGTTTGGAAGATCTTAATAAAGAAATCAGAAAAAGATTAGATATTAAAGATGATGACAAAAATGCAATGAAGATTGATATCAAAGTTGAAGAAGTAAAAGTGCCAGAATTACATGCTCAATTGGTAGCTGCTCAGATTGTCAATCAGTTAATCAGAAGATATCCACATCGAAGAGCAGTTAATCAAGCTTTAGATAAAAGTATGGATGCTGGAGCAAAAGGAATTAAAGTTCAACTTTCTGGAAGAATTGATGGAGCTGAAATCGGAAGATCAGAAAAATACTGGAAAGGCAGCATTCCTACTCAAACTCTGAGATCAGATATTGATTATGCCGAAATGCCTGCTTTGACAAGATCTGGATATATTGGTATTAAAGTTTGGATTTATAAAGGAGAAAAACAAATCTAGGTTTTAGGAAATAGGGTTTAGGGATTAGTTTTTAATTCATAAACCTTAAGATCTAAACTTGGGAATTTACTAACAATGTTACAACCAAAAAGAACCAAATATCGTAAACAATTTAGAGGCAGAAGAAAAGGTAAAGCTTATGGTGGCTCAAGTATTTCTTTTGGTGAATTTGGCTTGAAATCTTTGGAATGTGGTTGGGTGACAAGTCAGCAAATTGAATCGGCAAGAAAAGCTATTGCAGGATACACAAAAAGAGTTGGTAAAACCTGGATCAGAATTTTCCCAGATAAACCTTATACTAAAAGAGCGGCTGGATCAAGAATGGGTGGCGGAAAAGGTGACATTGAAGGTTATGTAGCTGTAATTAAACCAGGGAGAATTTTGTTTGAAATTGCAGGAATTGAAGAAGCAACTGCGAGAGAAGCCTTGACTCGTGCTGCCATGAAAATTGGTCTTAAAACTAAAATTGAAACTAAGGAGATAAATTTATAATAGAGTAATCGCTAATATACGAATAAGATATAATATACAAATTATTTAAAGCGTATCAGCGATAGAAAAATGAAAAAAAGTCAAAAAACAGAAATCAGAAATTTAAGTGACAATGAACTTAGTAAAAAATTGGAAACTATTTTAAAAGACTTAATTGATCTTAAAATGAAACTTAATATGGGAACATTGAAAAATGTGCATCAATTGAAAAAATTAAAAAAAGAAATGGCTGTTATAAAAACCATTCAAGCTGAGCGAAAATTTGCTCAACAGGAAAAATAATATGAAAACTTTAACAGGAAAAGTTATTTCAAACAAAATGGAAAACACCGTAACAGTTTTGGTGGAAAACATGTGGCAGCATCCAGTTTATCAAAAAAGCATTAAAAGATCTAAAAAATTTTTAGCTCATACTGATAAAAAAATTACTGAGGGAAAGTTTGTTGTTATTGCAGAAACTAGACCAATTAGTAAAAGAAAAAACTGGAAAGTTTTGGAGGTTATAAAGAAATAAAGTTTATAGCTATAAACTTTATTTAAGATAAAATGATTCAACTTAGAAGTTTATTAAATTTAGCAGATAATAGCGGAGCTAAACAAATCAGAGTAATTTTGATTCATGGCGGAAGCAGAAGAAAATTTGGATATTTAACAGATGTCATTACGGCAGCTGTAGTAAAAGCTGATCCTAATGGAAATGTTAAAGTAGGAGATAAGGTTAAAGCAGTGGTGGTAAGAACTAAAAAAGAAACAAGAAGAAAAGATGGATCTTATATCAGATTTGACGAAAATGCAGCTGTAGTAATTGAAAGTGTGACCAGTAAAAACCCAATTGCTAGCCGTATTTTCGGTCCTATTGCTCGTGAAGTAAAAGATGCAGGTTTTGCTAAAATTGCATCTCTTGCTCCAGAAGTACTTTAAATTAAATAGTTAATTAGAGAATTAGCTGCTTAGTTAATTAGTAAAAAAATGACAAACTTAAAAACAAAAATCAAAGTCGGAGACCAAATAGAAGTTATTAAAGGTAAAGATTTGGGTAAAAAAGGTCAAGTAGAAAAAATTTTAAGAGAAAAAAGTAGAATCTTGGTTAAAAATATTAATTTAGTCAAAAAGCATATTAAGGCAAGAAAAGGAGTTCAAGGCGGAATTATTAGTGTTGAAAGACCTTTAAGTATTGCCAACGTGCAACTGCTTTGCCCAAATTGTCAGAAAAGAACTCGTATTGGGATTGAAGGCGAAGGGAAAAATAAACAGAGAATCTGTAAAAAATGTAAAGCACCTTTGGCTAGTAAAACCGAAGTTAAAAATAAGTAAATCATGCTATCAAAATTAGCATCTAAACAATGAATAGACTTAAACAATATTATCAAGAAAAAATACTCGCTAAACTTAAACAGGAACTAAACATCAAAAATGATTTAGCTGTACCAAGATTAAAGAGAATTATTATCACCATGGGAATTGGAGATAGTTGCCGTGATAAAGGTTTGAGAGATAAAATTGTAGCTTATATGTCTGCCATTGCTGGCCAAAAAGTACAATTTTGCCAAACTAAAAGATCTATTGCTGAATTTGGTATTCGACAAGGAGATTCAGTGGGAATTAAGGCAACTTTAAGAGGAGAAAGAGCTTATGAATTTTTAGATAAATTATGTTCTATAGTTTTGCCAAGAGTAAGAGATTTTCAGGGGGTTAAAGCTAATGCTTTTGATCAAAATGGCAATTATAATTTAGCTTTGAAAGAACAGATTATTTTTCCTGAAGTAGATTATGATAAAATAGACCGCATTAGAGGATTACAAATTACAATTAATACAACAGCAAAAAATAAAGAAGAAGCATATCTTTTATTAAAAGAATTAGGTATGCCATTTGAAAAAAATTAATAATGAAAAATTAAAAATGTAAAATTTTTTCATTTTGCATTTTAAATTTTGAATTGAATTCGTGTCAACAACAGCAAAATTTGTTAAAGATACACAACAAAAACCAAAATATTCGACCAGAAAAAAGAATCGATGCCAGATGTGTGGTAGACCAAGAGCTTATATGAGACATTTTGGTTTATGCCGTTTATGTTTTAGAAAATTAGCTCATAAAGGTGAATTGCCAGGTGTCACAAAAGCCAGCTGGTAAGCAATTAAAAATAAAAAATAGAAAGAAAAAATTTAGCTTTTAGTTTTTCAAAGTTAAGAAACTAAAAAGTTAAAAAAAGTAATAATGTTTACACATACAATAGCCGATATGTTAACTCGCATTAGAAATGGATATATGGCAAAAAAAGCCACAGTTGAAGTGCCATATTCTAAGATGAAGACAGAAATTGCCAATCTTTTAGTCAAAGAAGGTTATGTTCAAGCTGTAGAGGTTAAAGAAGCTGGAGTAAAAAAATCTTTATTAATTAATCTTAAATATCATCAAGGTCAAGCTGCAATTAATAAAATTACAAGAATTTCTAAATCAGGCAGAAGAATTTATAAAGCTAGTGATAAATTACCATATGTTTTATCTGGACTTGGTGAAGCAATTATTTCAACCTCAAAAGGGATTATGACAGCCAAAGCTGCTCGTAAAAATAAAATTGGCGGAGAAATAATTTGTTATGTTTATTAAATTAAGTTTATAAATTTGAATTTTAAATTCAGCCAGTTGGCTGATTAAAATTTTAAATAAAATTGTGTCTAGAATAGGAAAATTACCAATAATCATACCACAAGGAGTTGAAGCCAGAGTTGAAGGCATGACTGTGCTTGTTAAAGGTCCAAAAGGCGAATTCAAAACTGATTTTAAAAAGGGAGTTCAAGTAGCTGTTCAAGATAATCAAATCGTCGTTTCTAGAGAAAATGAAATTAAAAGTGTGAGATCGATGCATGGAGCCATTAGAAATATCATTAACAATGCGGTTACTGGAGTTTGTAATGGATTTGAGAAAAATCTACAATTAATTGGTACCGGATATAGAGTTAAAATGACTGGAAAAGATTTGGAATTTTCTCTTGGGTTTTCTCACCCAATTATATTTAAAGCACCAGAAGGCATTGTGTTTGTAGTTGATGGTCAAGATAAATTAAAAGTAGTAGGAATTGATAGACAATTAGTTGGTCAGACAGCTGCAGAAATCAGAGGTTTAAGACCACCTGAGCCATATAAAGGTAAAGGTATTCGTTATCAAGATGAATATGTAGCCAGAAAAGCTGGAAAAGCAGCTAAATCTGAATAATAAAAAGTTAAAATTAAGATGCTGTTTGCTTTTAAAGCAGATAGGATTAAAAGCTAAAAATGATTACAAGATTAAATGCTATAGAACGCAGAATTAAAAGAGTAAGAGCTAGGATCAAGAGAGAGAATCAAGGTAAAATAAAATTATCTGTTCATAGAACCAATAAACATATTTACGCTCAATTAATTGAACTTGAGACAGGAAAAGTTCTAGCTTCAAGTTCTGATGCCAAAATAGAAAAAGGCACCAAAACTGAAAAAGCTTTAGCAGTTGGCAAAGAAATTGGAGAAAAAGCTGTGGCAAAAAAAATCAAAAGCGTAGTTTTTGATAGAGCTGCCTATAAATATCATGGCAGAGTCAAAGCAGTATGTGAAGGAGCTAGAGAAGCTAAGCTAACAATTTAATTTATAAATAAATTTTAAAAAATCTTATGCAAAAAGCAAAATTTGAACAAAAACCAGAAAGAGAATTTGAAGAAAAAGTGATAGAAATTCGTAGAATTTCTAAAAAAACTAAAGGAGGCAATAAAATTAGTTTTTCTGCTTTGGTAGTGATTGGTAATAACAAAGGAAGAGCTGGAGTAGGTCTTGATAAAGCTGCTGATGTAGTTTCAGCTATTAAAAAAGCTATTAGAAAAGCTAAAACTAATTTAGTTGATTTACAGATTATTAATGGCACCATAGCTCATGAAGTGTTGTATAAAAGAGGAGCTGCCTACATTATGCTTAAACCAGCTCCAGAGGGAACAGGAGTTATTGCTGGAGGTTCAGTGAGAGCAGTTGTAGAAGCTTTTGGTATTCGCAATATTGTGTCCAAAAGAATGGGGACAAGCAATAAACCATCTAATGTTTATGCCACTTTTGAAGCTTTGAAAACTTTGAAAAAAGCTGAGATAAAAGCTAGCCAAGAAGCTAAACCAGAGGCAAAAAAAGAGTTAAAAGAGGAAATTAAAGCAGAAAAAAAACCAAATTCTGCCAAAAAAGCACAAAAATTAAATAACAATAAAATAAATAAATTTTAAAGATTAATTATTCTTTTTGATTGATTAATTGAAATAAAAATGGAACTCAATAATTTAGTGAAAACCACCAGCAAAGCTAAAAAAAGAATTGGTAGAGGTTATGGTAGTGGTAAAGGTGGACATACTTCTTCTAGAGGAGCTAAAGGGCAAAATTCTCGAAGTGGAGGCAGAGTTGCTTTAGATTTTGAAGGAACAAAGAAAAATAAAGATTTTTTCAGAAGAGTCCCAATGCTGAGAGGTAAAAGTAAACTTAAATCACATCTAGCAAAACCAGTAATTATTTATAACTCTGAATTAGCTATTTTTGATGATGGAGCTATCGTTGATGAAAAAGCCTTAGTTGCTAAAAAATTAATCAGTGCTAAAAATTTACAAATGTTTGGTGTGAAGATCTTATTTGATAAAGCTATTGATAAAAAATTAGAGATCAAAATACCTGCTTCTAAAGCAGTTTTGAAAAAGTAAGAAAAATTTGTTTTAATTAAGAGTAGATACTTGCCATAATGCAAGTTTTTTAGTTTTATTAAAAATCCCTTTTAAATTTCTTTTTAAAAGAAACATCAAGACATGATATGGGAAACTATTTCTTCTATTTGGCAAAATACACAACTTCGCAAAAGGTTTCTTTTTACGATTTTTATTTTTATAGTTTTTAGACTAATTGCTCATATTCCTTTAGCTGGTGTAAATCGAGCAGCCTTAACTGAGTTATTCTCTTCTAACCAATTGCTAGGACTTTTAGATATTTTTTCAGGAGGAACTTTAGCAAACTTTTCTATTTTGGCTTTAGGTTTAGGACCTTATATTAATGCTTCGATTATTCTAAATCTGTTAACAGTAGTTATCCCTCAACTTGAAGAATTATCTAAAGAAGGGGATTATGGTAGGCAGAAAATTAACCAGTATACCAGATTTTTAACGGTTCCTCTTTCAATTTTCCAGGCTTTTGGGATGATTACAATTTTACGTTCACAAAATATTATTACTTATAATGAACCATTAATGATTGTCTTGATGATTTTAACAATGGTCACTGGGACTTTATTTGTGATGTGGCTCGGAGAACTTTTAACCGAATTTGGCATTGGAAACGGGATTTCCTTATTAATCTTTGCCGGAATTGTTGCTAGATTGCCAATTTCTTTTTTACAAACCATTTCTATCGCCGATACTTTTGATCCTATGAATATTTTTGTTTTTATTTCTATGGCTTTGATTTTAATAGTCGGAATAGTAATTATCAACGAAGCTACCAGAAAGATCCCTATTTCTTACGCTAGACGTCAGAGAGGTTCTCAAGGAATTGCTTCTATTCAATCTCATATTCCTTTGCGTTTGAATCAAGCTGGAGTAATTCCTATCATCTTTGCGGTTTCTTTGGTTTTAGCTCCTTCTTTTTTGGGTAAGTTTTTACAAACCATACCTCAATATTCAAATCTAGGGATTAAATTAGAAACTTTATTTAATCCAAACAATTGGGTTTATAATCTGACTTATTTTCTTTTAGTAGTTATTTTTACTTATTTTTATACAGCTGTCACTTTCAATCCTCAAAAAATTGCTGATGAGGTTAAAAAACAAGGTGGTTTTATTCCAGGTATTAGGCCTGGTGAAGCGACTTCAAAATATCTGAATAAAGTTTTAACAAGAATTACTTTTGTGGGAGCAATCTTTTTGGGTGTTATTGCTATTTTGCCTACTTTTGCTAGAAATTTGACCGGAATCAGTACTTTTACTGTTGGTGGGACTAGTATTTTGATTGTGGTTTCTGTAGTTTTGGAAACCAGCAAGGCTTTACAGGCTCAATTAGTCATGAGAAATTATGACAAATTTTTATAATTAGTTATGAATTCGAATTTAAAGATTTGAAATAAATTGAGAATTTTAAATCTTATATTTCGAATTTATCTATGTTTATTATCATCTATGGTCCAGAAGGTTCAGGCAAAAGCACTCAATGTCAATTGTTAGCAGAGAGATTAGAATTAACAAAATTAGGATCTGGAGATTTAGTGCGAAAATATGCGAAAGAAGATAAAGGGATTATTGGTGAAATTTGTAAAGGTGCTTTACAAAAAGGTCATTATGTAGCTGATTCAGAAATGTTTGTGATGTGGAAACAGCGTTTTAAAGAGCCTGATGTGGAAAAAGGTTTTGTAATTGAAGGTTTTCCTCGTAATATGACACAGGCTTTATTTTTAGATGACAAATTAAATAAATATAAGAAGGAAGCTACAATGGTAATTTATCTTAGAGTCAGAGAAAAAGTTTCGATAGAAAGACTTTTAAAAAGAGGCAGAAGAAATCCAGATGGTAGTTTGGCTGATTCGTCCGAGAATATTCAAGAAAGACTGCGAAGATATAAAGCCGAAGAAAAGGATGTTTTAAAATTTTATCGTGATAAAGGTGTTTTATACGAAATTGATGGAGAAGGAACAATTGAGGATATTCACGAAAATATTGTAGCTAAAGCTTTAGAAATTAAAGAAAAGTTGAATGGCGATGAAACAAAATAATTTTTTACAAATCGCCATAGATGGGCCAGTCGGAGCGGGAAAAAGTATTATTGCCAATCTTCTATCTAAAAAATTAGGTATAGTTTATGTTTATACTGGAGCTATGTATCGGGCGGTAGCTTATTTAGGTTTAAGAAATAACCTTAGTTTAGAAAATAATGAAGAAAAAATTTTTACTCTTTTACAAAAAGCTGAGATTGAGCTTACTCCTACAGATCAAAAAGATAGAGTTTGTAATGTCCTCATTGATGGAGAAGATGTAAGTGATGAATTATTTACTCCAGAAGTGAGCTGGGGTTCTTCGGTAGTAGCTACTTATCCTAAAATCCGTCAAGAATTGGTGAAAAGACAACAAAAAATTGCTCAAGGTCAATCAGTGATTATGGAAGGCAGAGATATCGCTTTAAGAGTTTTACCTGAGGCTCAAATTAAAATTTTTATGACAGCAGATGTCAAGGTGAGAGCTCAAAGGAGATGGCGGGACTTACAAAAAAAAGGATATCAAAAGACTTATGAAGAAGTATTAAATGAGACGATAGATCGCGATTATCAAGATTCTCATCGCGAAACTGACCCTTTAAAAAAAGTAGCTGAAGCATGGGTGCTAGATACCACCAATTTAACTATCGAAGAAGTTGTTGATCTTATCTGCCAGAAGATTAAAGAAAAAGGATTAATCAAATGAAAATAGATCTTAAAAAACCGGAACAGATTGAAAAAATGAAAACAGGTGGAGAAAAATTAGCTTCTATTCTATTTGCTTTAATTGCTGAAGTAAAAATAGGTGATAAATTGATCGAAATTGAAAAAAAAGCTTGGGAAGGGATTGAAAAACAAGGCGGTAAACCAGGATTTTCTTTAGTTGACGGTTATCATTGGGCTACCTGTATTAATATTAATGAAGGCATTGTTCACGGGATACCTACAGAAAGAGTTTTAGAGGCTGGAGATATAGTTTCCATTGATATTGGAATGTTTTATAAAGGTTTTCACACTGATATGTCTTACACTTTTAAACTTCCAGGGGAAAACAAACTAGAAAAAAATGAACAAGAGATCACGCACTTTTTAGCAGTTGGCAAACAAGCCTTAGAAGAATCTTTACAACAAATCAGACCAGGCCAGAGAATCGGTCATATTAGTCAAAAAATGCAGACAATAATCGAAGGCAATGGTTATAGTTGTATGAGAAATCTTACTGGCCATGGGATTGGCAGAAAATTGCATGAATATCCACCAGTTCCTTGTTTTTTAAATATGCCAATTGAAGAGACATTGGTTTTAAGAGAAGGTATGACTTTAGCCATAGAAGTTTTATATGCTCAGGGAGGATGGCAGAATAAAACAGATGAAAAAGATGGTTGGACAATTAGAACAGCAGATGGTAAAATATCAGCGGTGTTTGAAAAAACCATCGCGGTATCAGGCGATGGTTGTTTGATTTTAACGCCGCATTTAATTAAAAACTAAAAAACAAGAAAATTAATTAGTTTAGATTTGCTAAGCGATTAATTTTCTGTTATAATTCACCTCTGTAAATATGGCAAAACAAGATGTCATTGTAAAAGACGGAACAATAGTAGAAGCTTTGCCTAATACTGCTTTCCGCGTTGAGCTTGATGAAGATAAAAGATTGGTTTTGGCTACTTTATCTGGGAAAATGAGAATGTACAAAATTAGAGTGATGCCAGGAGATAGAGTAAAATTAGAATTTACTCCATATGACGATACCAAGGGGAGAATTGTTTTTAGAGTTAAATAGTTTATTAATTTATTTTAAAAATGAAAATACAAGCAAGTGTCAAAAAAATTTGTAGAAATTGTAAAATCGTCAGAAGAAGAGGACGATTAACTGTAATTTGTAAAAATAAAAAACATAAACAGAGACAAGGATAAACTAAATTAAAATTGAAAATGAAAAATTTAAAAATTATTTTTAATTTTTCTTTTATAATTTTAAATTAAATCAGTGCCAAGAATAGTCGGAGTAGATATACCAGAAAATAAAAGAATAGAAGCATCACTTCAATACATTTATGGAGTTGGTAGCACTAATGTTAAAACTATTTTGAAATTGGCCAATATTGATCCAGATAAAAGAGCTAAAGATTTAACTGATCAAGAAATTTTAAGAATTGTGAAATCCTTGGAAACTATTCCCACAGAAGGAGTTTTGCGAAAAATTGTTAGTGACAATATTCAAAGATTAAAACAGATTAGAACTTATCGAGGGATTAGACATATGCAAAGACTGCCAGTAAGAGGACAAAGAACTAGAGTTAATGCTAGAACTAAAAGAGGCAAAAGATTAACAGTAGGCGCTTTAACCAAAGAAATGGCGCAAAAATTAGATGAAGCTAAAAAAGCTAAATAAATTTATTAAAATATGGCAACCAAAACTCAAAAAACCCAAACTGCAAAAAATAAAAATTTAACTAAAGGTAATATTTACGTTGTAGCAACTTTTAATAATACTTTAATCACGATTACAGATGACAATGGTAATACTTTTTGTTGGGGTTCAACCGGAAAGGTAGGGTTCAAAGGGTCAAGAAGATCTACTCCTTATGCTGCTACTACAGCCGTTGATGCTGTAGTCAAAGAAGCTAAAGAAATGGGACTTAAACAAGCTAAAGTTTTTATTAAAGGACCAGGAGTGGGACGAGATGCTGCTTTAAGAGTATTAAGATCTAGTGGGATTAGAATTACTCAAATTGCAGATGTGACACCTATTCCACATAATGGTTGTAGACCACAGAAAAAAAGAAAAGGATAAACATTAATTAAAAATTATAAATGAAAGATTTAAAGTTATTTTAATCTTTCATTTTATTTATCTAATGGCTAGATATACAGGACCAAAAAATCGCTTAGCAAGAAAAATCGGTCAAGATTTAGAACTAAAAACTAAAGTTGTTAAACTTGATAGAAGATTACAAATCCCTCCTGGGCAACATGGGCCTAAAGGTAGATCGAGAAAAATTTCTGATTTTGGTATTCAATTAGCTGAAAAACAAAAAGTAAAATATACTTATGGTGTTTTGGAAAAACAATTTAGAAGATATTTTGAAAAAGCTGCTAAAGATCCCAAAGCTACAGGTGTGAAGCTTTTACAGTTGTTAGAACTTCGTTTGGATAATTTGTTATATCGTTTGAGTTTTGCTCCAACTAGAGCTGCAGCCAGACAATTTGTGACTCATGGTCATGTTTTGGTTAATGGCAAAAAAAATAGCATTCCATCTTATCAAGTTAGAATTGGAGATATTATTACAATCACAGAAAAAATAGCTCAAAATCCAGTAGTTAAAGAACTTAGTCAAAATAAAAATGCTAAGATTCCTGCATGGATTGAGAGAAAAGCTTTAGTAGGTAAAATTATAAGAGAACCAGAAAGAGAAGAAATTGATGCTGGAATTAACGAACAGTTGATTGTTGAGTATTATTCAAGATAATAATTTAAAAGTTGAAAATTCAAATTAAAAACTAGCAAAACAAAAACAAATGAAAATTAATTTTCCATTTGTCATTTTGAATTTATAAAAAATATGAATAACTTACAATTTTTAATTAAACCAATTGAAGAAAAAAGAGATTACGCTAAATTAGTCATTGAACCATTGGAACAGGGATATGGTCATACTATTGGGAATGCTTTGAGAAGGGTCATGCTTTCTTCTTTAAAAGGAGCTGGAATTTCTCAAGTTAAGATTGACGGAGTTGGACACAAATTTACTACTTTAAAAGGGATGAAAGAAGATGTGGTTGATTTTATTTTAAACCTTAAACAAGTTAAAGTTAAATATGATGGTGACGAACCTGTTGATTTATATCTTGATTTTAAAGGTAAAGGTGAAGTTAAAGCTTCCGATATTGAAGTGCCTAGTGGGGTAGAAATCATTAATCCAGAATTAGTATTGGCTAATTTAGCCGATGATAAAAGTAAACTTAAAGCTGTGATTACCGTAGAATCTGGATTTGGCTATATTTTAGCTGAAGAAAGAAAAGTTAATACTATTGGAGTAATTCCGGTTGACACTTCTTTTTCTCCTGTATCTAGAGTCAAGGTTGATGTTTTACAAACTCGTGTAGGTAGAAGAACTGATTTTGATAAATTAATTTTAGAATTATGGACAGATGGCACCGTTAATCCTATTGACGCAGTCAGACAAGCTAGTGAAATTTTGATTGCCTATTTTAAACAGATTGTTGAACCAGTAGTTCCAGAAGAAAAAATAATAGAAGAAGTTGATCCTAAAGAAAAAGAAATTATGAGACTGACTGTGGAAGAATTGGACTTACCAACAAGAATTGCTAATGCTTTAAGAAAAGGTGGATATGAAAATGTGAGAGATTTATCTAAAGCTTCAAGAGACGATATTGCTAAGGTTAAAAATTTAGGCGGAAAATCAGTTGATATCGTTATTGAAAAATTAGCTGAAAAGGGAGTTAATTTAACTCGTTAATAAATTTAAAATAAATTATGAGACATTTAATGGCTGGGAAAAAACTAAATCGCAATTCACATCATCGTAAATCTCTTGTAAAAAATTTAATACAAGAGCTGGTAATGCATGAAACTATTGAAACAACAGAGACTAAGGCTAAATTAATTATTCCAAAAGTAGAAAAAATAATTAACAAAGCTAAAACCCAGGATGTTCATAGCAAAAGACAGATAATTGCCATTTTGTTTGATGATACTATTGCTAAAAAAATTACCGATGATTTAGCCAAAAGATATGAGAAGATAAAAAATGGTTATGTCAAAATGCTTAGACTTAAACGAAGAAGAGGCGACAACACCATGATTGTTCGTTTGCAGTTACAAAAAATTGAAAATCAAGAAAAAAAAGATAAAAAAGAGGAAGGTGTTAATTAGCTTTAGGCTAGTTTAATTGACTTAAAATGAAAACTTACGCTACTAAACAAAACGATATTAAAAGAGAATGGTTTTTAGTTGATGCCAATGGTAAAGTTTTAGGCAGACTTGCTTCTATGATTGCTCAAGTTTTAATTGGTAAAGATAAAACTAATTATGTCCCATATTTAGATTGTGGTGATTATGTGGTTTTGACTAATGTAGATAAAATAGTTCTTACCGGTAGAAAAGCTGAACAAAAAAGTTATTATCGTCATTCTGGTTTTCCAGGAGGACTTAAAGAGATTACCTTTAAACATCAGATGGAAAAAGATGCAAGAAAAGTGATTTTTAACGCTGTTAAGGGAATGCTTCCTAAAAATAAATTAAGAGATGAAAGATTAAAAAGATTAAAAGTTTTTGTAGGCGATAAACACACTTACGAAAACCAAGCTTTAAAAGAATTAAAATAAAGCGAATATACGAATATCAATTTATATACGAATATTCGACATATTATTAATGGAAGAAACAAAAAAAACTATAAAAACAAAAAAAGTAGATTATCTTTATGCTGTAGGCAGAAGAAAAAGTGCAATTGCCAGAGTAAGATTATATCTTACTGAAAAAGGCGAAATCGAAGTCAATGGGAAAAGAATTGAAGAATATTTTCCAGGAGCTTTAAATAAATCTTTGTATTTAGAACCTCTAAGAACATGTAATGTTATCGGAAAGTATAAAATTAATATTGTGGTTGATGGTTCTGGGAAAGCTTCTCAACTAGAAGCTGTTATTCATGGTTTATCTCGTTGTTTAGTCAAAATTGACGAAGAAAGATTTAGACCAATTCTTAAAAAAAGAGGCTTTTTAACTCGAGATCCAAGATCCAGAGAAAGAAGAAATGTAGGTATGGGAGGAAAATCAAGAAGAAAAAGACAATCTCCACGAAGATAAAAATAAAAAGCGCTTTTTATATAAATTTTGTAAGAAATTTCTAACCCATTCTTTTTTTTCTTCAGTCACTTTTAACACTACAATGCCTTGATTTGGTTGCCCGTAGAAAATAAGAGTATCCAAAGGCGCTAATAAAATAGCAGGGACGACTGCCAAATCTTCCTCACCTTTAACTAAAAGATGTTTTTGTTTTGAAAGTATTGTTTTGATTTTTTTACATAAATTAAGACTGATTGTCCCAGCTGGATTAGTTACAGTTTCAAGTTTATTTTTGGAAATTAGATCAAGAGGTGAAAAAGTTAGTTTTTCTCTTTGACTCTGGCTATCAAAAATAAGACAATCAGCTTCAAGTTTATTTTTTAGGCAAAAAATTCCGGTCTGATCACCCACAATAATTTTGAGTGGTGCTTTTTTAAATTTAGTTTTAAATTCTTGTTTATTCTGAATTAAAATTCCTAATGGTTGTTTAAGTTTATTTTTATCTTTTTGACTAAGTTTGATAGTTTTATTAATTAAATTAGTATAAACAAAACCTTGGCGATTAATTTCTCCTCTTCTAATTCTAGTGGAAGAAATATATTTTCTGTCTTGAGCTTTTTCTAATTTACAAACCAGTATTGGTAATTTATTCAAACCTTTTTCTTTTCTCGTTTCATTGATTAACTTAGCTCCTTTTTTAGTCAAAGGACTGACCACTAAACAATCTATTTCAGGATCTTTGAGAGTTGGGCCATAAATATCATGTAGTTTTACGATTCTAGTTCTTTCAAGATAGTTATTTTTCTTTAAATACTCTCTGATATTATTTTCCCTTAACTCATAAGTTTCAATGATTTGGCTAAGTTCTTTATTTTGATTTAAATAATCATCAGTAATACCAATATAAACAGAAGCTGCGCAGGTAAAAGCAAGATCAAGTAAATTTTCGTGGCCTTTGTGGAAGCGGTCAAAAGTTCCTCCTAGAGCTGCAAGCTTAAAATTTTTCATAATCAGTTTTTTTCAGCCTGCTCTTCGGTAATAGCTAAAGTTTTCCCAAGCTCAGTTAAAAATTTCTTAGTATGTTTTCTGCTCATTGCAATTCTTGCAACGATTTTAAATTTATTAGTCGGTCCCACTTTTTGAGCAATATCAAAAGTAATTCCGTAGGCGGAGGAAGAAATAAAAACGTTTTCAGTATAAAGGATTGGAGTTTTATCTAAATTAATATCTATCTGAATCTGATTTTTGTTTTCATCTTTAGCTTGATTCATATGACTTATTATATCATTTTAATTTGATTTATTCAGCTTTTTACAATTATTGGAATTAGTTTCATAAAAATTAACAAACAGGTCAATATCTTTACCATTTAATTTTTCGATATTACAATTTTTGGTAAAACCGCCATTTACACAAAGACCTTCTTGCAAGGTTTTTGTTTTCACCATCACTTGATTAAGACAATCTTCTTCGCTTCTTTTGAGGTAATAATTTCTAAGTATTTTTTTAAAAATAAAAAAACTGATGATTGAAGTAAAAAAAATAGCGAGAAAAAAGAAAGAAAAAGTAAGGTTACGACGATTAAAATAATGAGGATTTAGGTTGTTTTTTTTAAA
>JAAZND010000066.1 GCA_012798485.1 Candidatus Beckwithbacteria bacterium
CCATATAAAAGTGATCCACCTCCAGCCATCACAATCCCGTTTTTAATAATATCTGAGACTAATTCTGGTGGTGTTTCTTCCAAAAGATCAGCTGTGGCATTGATAATCTGGTTGACAATAGGAGCCAGAGCTTCTCTGATTTCATTGCTTCTGATTTTAAGTGACTGAGGCAAACCTTTTTCCATATTACGTCCTCTAGCTACAAATTGTTTTTCCTCTGGGAAAGTCCAAGCGCTGCCGATATTAATTTTAATTTCCTCTGCAGTCACACCGCCGATAATCAATCCATATTTAACCCGTAAAAAATTAACAATAGCTTCATCAAAATCATCACCGGCAATACGCAAACATCTTTCGACAACGATGCCGCCAAGCGAAATCACAGAAATCTCAGTTGTTCCGCCACCGATATCAATAATCAATTGTCCTTGTGGATCTTCCACCGCAAGGGAAGCCCCAAGAGCTGCTGCCATTGGTTCTTCAATCAAATAGGCTTTTCTGGCTCCAGCTGACAAAGCTGCTTCTTGGACTGCTCTTCTTTCCACTTCAGTCACGCCAGAAGGAATACCGATTACTACTCTTGGTTTAGCAATTTTGGGAATCACACTTTTACTCTCATGAATTTTGCAAATATAGTGTTTGATCATAGCTTCCGTGGCATCAAAATCAGAAATTACCCCACCCTTAAGCGGCTTGACGGCTTCGATCATATCTGGAGTTTTACCAAGCATTCTTTTGGCTTCTGTCCCTACAGCCAGAACTTTACCAATATTTTCCCCCTGCTGATTGATCTTTTTCTGTCTAGCTACCACCGAAGGCTCACGAATCATAATCCCTTTGCCTTTGATATACACCAAAGTGTTGGCAGTCCCAAGATCAATACCTAGATCGTAAGTAAAATAATGCCAAAGATTCATAAAATGTTGATGGTAGACGCCTCGCCTTTGGCGAGGCGTCTACCAATTTAAAACTATCATATCGTATAAAGCCCAAATTCTAAACCCTAAAAAAAGTTAACTAGACGGCAACCAGTTAAGCAGTTAAAATAAATGAAAATGAACTACTAATTAACTAATTCTCTAGGCAACTAATTAACTATTTTATATGAGTAAAAAACACAAAAACTTTCAATATAAAATCCAAAAAAAACAAATAGAGAAAACATTTCACCTGAATGAGCTTTCCCCAAAAATTATTTATTATCTATATTTAGTTTTATTTTTCTTAACGCCTTTTCTAGTTTCAATTACTTCTTCAGAACTGTTTGAATTCCCCAAAATGCTTTTTGTCTATCTGATGACTGTCTTAATTACTGGTACTTATAGTTTACATATGCTGTTTTCAGGCAAAATTTTTTATAAAAAAACCTGGCTGCATTGGCCTCTATTATTCTTTTTGTTTACCCAACTGCTTTCTAGTATTTTTTCAATGCATCCCTACACCAGCTGGTTTGGCTATTATTCCCGTTTTCATGGCGGAATGTTTTCAAGTATTTGTTATTTTCTTCTGGTTTTTGTTTTTTTAAATTATGCCAATAAAAAATGGAGCAAAAATGTTTTACTGGTTTCTCTGGCTGCAGCTTCGATGATTTCCCTGTTTGCCATAGCCGAACATCTTGGAATCGATGCTGATTACTGGGTGCAGGATGTCCAAAATCGGGTTTTTTCCACTCTTGGTCAACCAAATTGGCTTGCTGCCTATTTATTAATTTTAATTCCTTTTGCTCTCAGTTATTTTTTAAAACCGATCAAATCTATCTGGCCAACTATGATTAATCTTAATCTTCTCAACATGCTATTAAGCTATCTTATTATTTCTGGCCTAGCTCAACAAAAATTTCCTGTAAATAGCTTGGGAGTTTTTGGCTTTGCCTTTATTTTAATCATCTTTGACATTCTTGCTTTTTGGTTTATGAGAGATAAATTTGAAATTATCGCAAAACACAATCGTTTTAACTTTTTGCTCATTTTTACTGTTTTGATCAGTGCTTTGCTATTTACTAAATCAAGATCTGCGATTTTAGCGTTATTTGCCAGTCTGTTAATTTTCTGGCTAAGTTATTTTTTTACAAAAATTAAAATCGACAAAAGTAAACTTCTAAATATCCTTATAATTAATTCTATCTTTTTAATTCTACTTTTTTTCTTGGGGAAAAGCTGGATTATCAAAATTCCTCAATTCAAAACTACTGTCAGCAAAACTCAAACTGTCCAGGTTAAAAATCCCGACACTGTTTCAGACAGCACTGATATTCGTAAAATTGTCTGGCAGGGAGCAGTCAATATTTGGCAAAATCATCAATTTTTAGGTACTGGCAACGAAACTTTTGCCTACTCTTACTATAACTATCGACCACGCGAGCATAATGATAATTCCGAATGGGATTTTCTTTATAACAAAGCGCACAATGAATATCTTAATTACCTGGCTAATAATGGTACTATTGGTACCAGTGCCATTTTTCTTCTCATTATTGCTACTCTCTGGTTTGCTATAAGAAAACAAAATAAAAAATGGTTAATCTTTAGTGCTGTCAGCGTTGTAGTTTCAGCGACTATCTATCTTGTTTTTCCTGATTTTGCTCAAAAATTAATAAATAAAATTTTAATCTATCCACCTTTACTCATTCCTTTTGGGATTACGTTTTTAATGGCTATTTTACTCTTTTTAGTTTTACAAAAATTAAACAAAGTAGAAAATCTAACTAAAAACTATTATCTTAATCCGGCTTTGCTCGCGAGTTTTATTTCTATTACTATCACTAATTTCTATGGTTTTTCTGTTGTCAATGTGGCTTTATTTTTCTTTTTTATTCCTGCCTTTACTGTTTTAGGCTCTAGTCTTCCTATTTTGGTGGAGAAACAAGTTATTTCTAAAGTGGAAAATTCTCAAGATCTTAAAACAATACATTATATTTTGGCTACTTTAATAGTAGTATTTAGCCTTATCTTAATTATTAAAATAAATAATCTTAAAGTTGCTGACGATTTTTATAACCAGTCACGCACTTATTATCGCAGCGGTTATATTGTCAAAGCCAACGATTTTATACAAAAAGCTATTCAACTTGAGTCAAATGAGGCTAATTATTATTTACAACAAGCTTTGATTGATGCTAATGCCGCTTATGCTTTAGCTACCAACGACGAAGCTTCTAAAAGCGCCCAAGATATTGAACAAATCAGTAAGCAAACAGATTTACTGGCTCAAATTGCCATAGCTAAAAATCCAGTACACTTAAATATTTATAAATCAGTCATCAAAGTTTATTTGACTCTGGCAAGTTTTGATAAGAGTTATAATGAAAAAGCTATCACTACTCTAGAGCAGGCCATTAAACTCTCTCCTACTGATCCGGATCTGACTTTAAATTTAGCCTTGATTTATGAGCAATTAGGCGAAAACGAAAAGGCAGAAAAGTACTTGCGGCAAACTGTGGAGTTAAAACCTAATTATCGTAAAGCTTGGCATAATCTGGGACAGTTTTATCAAAATCAAGGCAGAATAGAAGACGCAATTCAAGCTTTTACTTTTGTTTTGCAAAATATCGATCCAACCGATGGTCCAAGTTTGAAAAAAATCGAAATATTAAATACAAAAAAATAAAAAGTCATCCTGAATTCGTTTCAGGATCTTTCATCATAAGAGATGCTGAAATAAATTCAACATGACAAAATATCAAAACACTCAAAAATTTTAAGGTGTCATTACGATCCCGCATTTTGCGAGAGTGGTAATCTCATAGCAAACTATTTAATCAGCTTCTTTTGATAACAGCCTTTGGGCAGATACATATCTTCTGGTTTTTCAGCTATATCGTGAATTTTAGTCGCCAACTCAATCCCAACAAAACGCCAATGCCATGGTTCAAAATTATAGCCAGTGGAATCTTGATTATTTTCTCTATATGTCATTACAAAACCATATTTATAAGCATTATTTGCCAGCCAAAACCATTCTGGGTCAGTGGTATACATCCCAGATTTACCAACTAAACCAAAATCAACAGTAGTTCCAAGTTGATGTTCACTATGTCCCGCTTCAGCGCTTAGTTTATCTGCTTGTAGTCCCAAAAGACTCAGCCATTTATTTTTAGTCTGTGTCTGAATTTTAAAATTACGAAAAGCTGATAAAACATACAGACTTGTTCCCAACTCTTGATCAAGGTCATCCTGCATTTTTTTCAAATATGGCAAGACTAATTCTCGTAATTGCAAATTTTTCCCTTCATCTCTTATGCCATAATCAGTTAAAAACTTGAGGTCATCTGGTTCATAATTTTCATCTATCGCATATTGTTTATTAACCAAAATATTAAGATCATTCTCTCTAAGACAGATAATATTCTCCCCATCA
>JAAZND010000067.1 GCA_012798485.1 Candidatus Beckwithbacteria bacterium
GAGTTATTATATAGTTTCATGTAGGCTATATAATCACCTTTTTTCATTTTGGGAAGTAGATATCTGACTCTGTGAAAATCACTCATTGAAGTTTTCAGTTTTCCAATATGTATCGCAACCTAGACAGATTTATTAAAAAAAAGCTTGGTATATCAAGTTCTGAATTTTTAGATCTTTCTAATGACATTTTTCTATTTAAATGTTTAAATTTGCCTCTACAATCAGTAAAAGGTTTAAATCTTCTTTTTAAAAAATATCCATTTAACCAAAGATTAGTGTGTTTAAATGATTGGAAACCTTTAATGGTTTTTAGTCTGCTTTGTAAGTGAGAATTGAAACATTCAATAAGATTAGTAGTATTAGGAATGCCTTGTATTAATAAATGAGTAAATAATTCTTTTCTTCTTTTGTAGATATCAGCTAAAACTTGTTGACAGATAAGATCATCTCCGTATTGATTTATGATTTTATTTGCTCTTTTTTGAATATCTTCTTTGGATCTTTTCTTTTTAAATAACATTTCAATATTTTTCATAAATGGTTGATATGTAAAATTAGTTCTTACTTGTAAAGATCTTCTGATATTTTCTTTGTAATGATTAGTACAGATTTGAACAATTGCTCTGGGATAAACTTTAAGACAGACTTCTTTAATATTACGATTATCATCGCAAACTAATCCTTGTAAAGGATAATTTAATAATCTAATAGCTTTAAAAAAGACCAAATAACTTTGATAGTTTTCTGATTTAGTAAGTAGATAAGCAGGAATATCATGAGTTAAATAATCTACTCCATAAATTACAGGAATTTTATGATCATAACCTTTAACTGCTATAAATTTCCCATCAACTAAAAGAATGCCACAAAATCTAGTGCAATATTTTCTAGTGATATCAGCACAATGAGGTAAGGAAACTAAGTAAGATAAACAACGCTGATAAGCTGTATATGAAGAAATTTTATATTGATTAGCTAAACTTCGGAAAGATAAACCATCAAGATGCTGAATTAATAGTTGTTTACCGTGTAGTTTCTTTTTGCGATTTATTTGAAACCATTTTTTACAATTATTACAGGAATACTTTAATTTGCCACGACGTATTCCTCTTCTTTGAGTATGTCCATTGTGACAATGTGGACAATATATGTTTTTTCATAAAAATAAGTATGACCTGCTTTTCACTTAGTGAAATGTTATCTTTTTTTTGATATAATAATTAAGATTTATTAAAAAACGTGACCAAAATCTAACGGTCTCTCATTTAATAATCCTCAGGTAATATGATTCAAGAATATGGAGATAGTAGTATCAACGTTAGTTCTGAAAATAATGTTAAAGTATTGATTGGCAAAATAAATCAAGAATTAGCTGAATGTTTAGCAAGTAAAGAAGATGGGAAAAAAATTTTAGACAAAATTAAGGAGATATACAGTCGGCTTCCTTCAAACCTTAGATTTGTTATTAGCGGCACTTTGTCTGATCCAGACTCAGAATTACAGAATAATTTAAAATTAGTTTTAGAAAAAACCGATCTTTTGTCTGGATTGAACTTTCAAATAGTTATTCAATCTCCTCTAACCGATAAATCTAGACAATTTACATCAGCTGTTGAGTCAAGACAAGAAAGACAAGCTATAAAAAGTATCACAAAAACATATGATTATAATTTACAGACAGATAAACGAAGTCAACAGCCTTCGTGGATTTTAAGCATCAGACCTAGTGGTGTGTTCGTTGGAGAGAATACTTATTTGATTCCTGATTCTGTAATTACTTCAATATTGGTATCAGATGACAAGAGTTTACCTCTTTCCCCAGAATTATTTAATGATGAAATTGTTAACATTGAAGAATGGATGTAAGTTATTAATTATCCTCTCCTAAAAAATACCATCTTCGGATACAGCAAAATATTGCGATGACACCATTCTACCAGCCAACGAACTGAGTCGATCACTTCTTCCGAAATTGGCAGGGTAATATTAGGTTTGAAAATTTGGCTTTGTTACTAACCAAACAAAGATTGTAAGCTCGGTGCAGATTATTTATTGGTGTGGCTGTTTGGAATTGTTGATTTTGGATAGCTTGAAGTTTACTGGCTTCGGATTGCTTTATTTACTGCTCAAGTTTGGCAATCTCAGCCTGAAGTTAATAAGTTATTTGTAACACTTGGGGAACAGTTGGATCATTTATAATTACTATTTTTATTTCTTCATCAATTTCTCAAACTCTTCTCTTTCCAAAGTTTCTTGTTTAATAAGTTCTTGGGCAATCAAATCTAGTTTAGCTTTATGTTTTGATAAAATAGCTAAAGCTTTATCATAGTTTATATCCACAATTTTTTTAATCTCTTCATCTACTTGAGCTTGCATTTTTTCCGAAATTTCTGCTGGAGGATAATAAGCAGCGCTGTATTTAGCTCGATCTACTTGTGGAGAAAGATTAATTGGGCCTAAAGCTGACATTCCATAATCAATCACCATTCTACGGGCAATTAAAGTCACTTGCTCAATATCAGAAGCAGCGCCACCTGTCATTTCTTTAAACTTGACCTGCTCGGCTGCTCTACCGCCAAGAGCCATCACCACCATATCATTTAATTCTGAACGGGTTTCATGGTATTTATCTTTTTCTGGAGGAGTATAAGTATAACCCAAAGCCTGACCTCGAGAAACTATAGAAATACGGTGTACGGGATCAGCATGTTTGGAAAAATAAGCACACAATGCATGTCCAGCTTCATGATAAGCCGTGATTTGCTTGTCTTCGTCAGATTGAATTCTTTTTTTCTCTGGTCCCATTTTCACCTTGGTCGCAGCCTCTTCAATATCAAAATAAGAAATTTTTTCTTTGTTTTCTCTTGCAGCTTTAATGGCTGCTTCATTAAGCATATTTTCCAGATCTGCTCCAGAAAAACCCACGGTACGACGAGCAACTTTTTCCCAGTCAACATCTTTTTCAAAAGGTTTATCTTTGGCATGAATTTTTAAAATATGTTTACGGCCTTCAATGTCTGGAAAATGTAGAACCACGCGTCGATCAAATCTTCCAGGACGAAGCAATGCTGGATCAAGCAAATCACCTCTGTTGGTGGCAGCCAGAACAATGACATTGTCACGCTGGGTAAAGCCATCCATTTCCACTAGAATTTGATTCAAAGTTTGCTCTCTCTCGTCATGTCCTCCGGAAATGGAAGTACCTCTTTGTCTGCCAATAGCATCAATTTCATCAATAAAAATAATTGATGGCGCCATTTTTTTAGCTGTATCAAAAAGATCTCTGACTCTTGAAGCCCCAACTCCGACCAGCATTTCCATAAATTCGGAACCAGCCATAGAGAAAAAAGGTGCCCCAGCTTCTCCAGCTACAGCCCTGGCTAACAAGGTTTTCCCGGTTCCAGCAGGTCCGACCAATAACACTCCCTTGGGAGTTTTTGCTCCAAGTTTTTGGTATTTTTTAGGGTGTTTGAGAAAATCCACAATTTCTTCGAGTTCATGCTTGACTTCATCAACCCCACAAACATCGGCAAAGCGCACATCTTGTTTGCCTTTCATAAAAATTTTAGCCTTGCTTCTGCCAAAAGAAAAAACACTATCCTGAGCGCCTCGCATCTGACGAAAAATAAAAAGAAAAATAATAGCAGTTAAGATAACTGGAAAAATAATTTCTAGTAAGCTGCTCCAGGTTTTTAAAGCACTTTGATCTTTAATATCAATAGTGACATTATCCGGATTTATGGCAGTGGTAGCAAAAATAGCAAAAATTGTATCTAAAGTTTCTTTTCTTGATATTTTTGCCTCAATTTCATTTTTATATTTTGCTTGTAAAACGTCTCCTTCAACCATAATCTGCTCTACTTTATTATCTTTGACATCCTGTAAAAGTTGCGAAATAGGAATTTCCTTTTGGGGTAATGGTGTAAAGAAAAAAGACAAAAGTAATAAAATCCCCAAACCAATTAAAAACCATTTGCCAATATTTTTCAGATTAAGTTCAAATTTATAAACTTTCAGTTTATTATCTTTCTTAATTCCTGGTTTTTGAGGATTTTTTGTTTTCTCGTTAATGGTAGTTTGTTTTTCTTTAGAAACCATAATTATCTTATTAAAGTTCCAGTTTTAATTTTTTTATCTGGCATTAATAAAACTGCTTCCTCTTCTCCGGCAGCCAACAACATTCCCTGCGATTCCAATCCCATTATTTTTCTGGGTTCAAGATTAACAATGGCTATTACCTGTCTCCCAATTAAATCTTCTGGATTGTAAAACTGACTAATCCCAGCCAAAATTTGTCTTTGCCCAATCTCTTCTCCAAAATCAACCTGAAGTCTAAGCAATTTTTCTGATTTTTCGAGTTTTTCTGCTGTTAAAACCTCTCCCACTCTTAAATCTATTTTGGCAAAATCTGGAAAAGCAATAAGGTTTTTCATAATGAGCAAAAGTATAGCATTACTTGAGAAAATTGGCAACGATAGAAATATTAAAATTCTTGCTAATGCTTACAATTTTAAAAATTATTTATATGCAAAAAAGGAATATTTATTGCTAATGCCAATCACATCTCGAACTTGCATCATTTTGTATGACGCATCCATTCTCGCTTTCCTAGCTCCAATTTCCAATATTTGCTTTACTTTCTCAGGATTTTTCTGATATTCAAGGTACAGTCGTCTTTCTTTACTAAATTTTTTAAGCAAAGCCTGATATAGTTTTTCTTTTACTTCTACATCACCAACTCTACCTTCTTGATAACGTTTTTTAAGATCAATAACTTCTGCTTTATTTTCATTAATCAAATCATGATAAATAAAAACAGGATTGCCTTCCACATGCCCCGGATCTGTGGGTTTTAATCTGGTTGGATCGGTATAACTTCCCATAATCTGTTTTCTAATTATATTTTCCTCAGCAAAAATAGAAATAATGTTGCCTAAACTTTTACTCATTTTGCGTTTACCGTCAGTACCAATAACTTTAGCTGCCTCTGGCATAATATATGCTTCCGGGATGTTAAAAGTATCCCCATAAATACGATTAAAAGAGATAGCAATATCGCGAGCAATTTCTACATGTTGACGTTGATCTTCTCCTACGGGGATATAATCTGCGTCATAAAGTAAAATATCAGCAGCCTGCAACACCGGATAAGAAAATAAACCCATATTCACGCCATCCTCTTTTATTCCTTTCTGTAATTTATCTTTATAAGCATGACAACGTTTAATAAGTCCTAGTGGAGTCACATTATTAAAAATAGATTGCAACTCAGTGTGTTGAGGAATATCTGATTGACGATAAAAAACAATTTTTTCAGTATCAATCCCAAAAGACAAATAGGATAAAACTACATTTTCTACATTCTTTTGTAGTTGTTGCCTATTTTGAATTGTTGTCAAAGCATGAAGATCAGCAATAAAAAAATAAACCTTATTTGCTTTTTGACTCAACTCCAGTAAAGGTTTAACTGCTCCGATATAATTACCAAGATGTACTTCCCCATCACCAGAAGGGGCTATGCCGGTTAAAATAGTATAATTTGTTTTCATAATTACTCCTTTTCTTTAAAATAATTTATAATTAATTCTTTAGCCATTAACTCCAGTGAATTAATTACTGGGACTGGATAATACCTAGGAAATACTAATGGTAATTCCGTACAACCTAAAATAATTGCCTCGACATTTTTTTGAATTAACTCGTCAGCTATTTTCATCAATTCTATTTTTGACTGGTCTTTTTTTCCTATGATAATCTTTTTAAGAATTTTACCAAGTTTTTGGATTGATTTTTGAGATCCTGAATTCTAAGTGTAATCGCAACACTTGCTATTTTTTAACTTTTGTAATTCTTCATCAAACTTTTCTTTAGGAGTGTAATAGTTAAGACATTTTCTAGGTCGATTATTTATCTCCTCTAGTATATCAATTAATTCATC
>JAAZND010000068.1 GCA_012798485.1 Candidatus Beckwithbacteria bacterium
GAGTTATTAGAAAAGCTCCAGGAAAAGGTTAAAGAACTCAAGGCTCTTTTGGCTAAAAAATAGTTAGCTACCCAGGAGGGGTCACCTAGGTGACCCCCTACCCTGCTAGAGTCATTTTTAGCTCTTTTTTCCCTTAACCAGTGGCTTGGCTGTTTGCGGCCCAGAATCGCTTTTTTAGAGGCCTCCACCCTGCTCGTGATGTTTCTTTTCAGCCCATAGCAATAAGGCCTTTTAGATGCGAATTATGGCCCTCTAGCGGCCCATTTATTGTGTATTTGCATTCTATTGATATTTTTATCATTTATTGAGAATATGACTCTATAAAACTAAGCTGGAACCCTTATGCCAGAAATACCACAACAAACATCGTTATTCAACCATGTAAGCAATCAACATGAATTATTGTTTGGTTATATTGATATGGGCGATTTGGGGTTACCTGATATTCAGCGACCCTTTGTTTGGAAAGATTCTAAGGTCCGGGACCTTTTCGATTCGTTATATAAAGGGTTCCCAATTGGCTCATATTTATTCTGGCGCAATACTGCTAATGGCCGCACCCATCAAATTGGTTTGATTGAACATGAACACAAAGACCCAAATTTATTAATCATTGACGGCCAGCAAAGACTAACTGCGCTTTATTCGGTTTTTAGAGGAATAGCGGTTAAAGATGACAATTATGAGGATCGGAAAATTAAAATAGCTTTTAACCCGGTTACTGAAGAGTTTAGGGTTTCGGATGCGGCAACACAAAGAAACCCCGAATTTATTAACAATATTACCGATTTGCTTTCTAAAGCGAGTACACGCACGTTTATAAACCGCTATTTAGATAAACTGAAGATTGATAAAAACAATCTGAAAAAGAAATGTATTTTAATTTTGGGTAAAATTGATAAAAAGGAGGATCTAAATAAAGGCGATGTTGAACTTTTTATCGATAAAATTAGAAGTCTTGAAGTAACAGAGGAAAACCGAATCATCTGGGAAAAACTTGGTTTAGTAGAAAAAGAGCCAACCGACGAAGACGAAAATGCCGATGAGAACAACACAGATGATGGTGCTGATATCGAGGAACTTATAAACGAGGAATTGTCTTTATTAAACTCGACTGATTTGGAAATAGTAAAGGCCGCCTTAACAAAAGAAGAACTCATCGACGAGGAGCTGATATCAAGCAGGATCGAAAAATTATATAATCTTAAAAATTACCCTTTTAACGCTTTAGAGATAGTCCCGGATTTAAGCGAAGAACAGGTCGCGGAAATATTTACCAGAATTAACAGCAAAGGAACTGTCTTAAAACAGGCCGATTTTATTCTGACTTTAATCTCTGTTTTTTGGAATGAAGGCCGGGATCAAATTGACAGCTTTTGTAAATTAGCCAAAAAATTACCAGAAAAGGACATAAAAGAGTCACCGTATAACTATATTTTTGAACCAACACCTAAAGATTTGGTCCGCGTTGTTGTTGGCGTTGGTTTTGGTCGGGGCAAAATGAAAGACGCCTATGCAATATTGACCGGCCGTGATTTTACTACCAAAAAAGTGTTAGAATCTTTAAGAGAACAACAGTTTGATAAATTTAAAGAAACCCAACAAACCGTCCTAGACAATGCTAATTGGCATGGCTTTCTAAATATTATTTTAGGTCTTGGTTTTAAGAGCAAAGACCTTATCTCCTCTGCTAATAACATTGCCAACGCTTATATTCTCTATTTAATTGCCAAGAATACTTTTAGATTGGACCATAGAGAATTAGATAAAAATATCGGCAAATGGTTTTTCTTTTCTTCTATTACCAGCCGCTATTCTTATTCTCCAGAAACCCAAATGGAGTCTGATTTAAACTATTTTAAAAAGGCTAAAAATAAGGCCGACTTTATTAAGTTACTAAATGATGTTCTAGAAAGTGAGCTGACTAATGATTTTTGGGAAATTACTGTTCCTAATAAGTTGCTGATATCCTCTTCAAAATTTAACGCAATTCGAAACACATATTTTGCCTGTCTTATCAAAAAGGGTTCAAATGTCCTCTTCTCTGAAAGAAAGGTTGGCGATTTATTTAGTCCCGAATTGAAAAAGCGTAAAAAGGATCTAGAAAAACATCATCTCTTCCCCAGAAACTATTTATTGAAGGCTTTTAATTTAGATTCTCAACAAATCAATCAGGTGGCCAATTTTACCTATCTCGAGTACGCTGACAATATTGATATTAGTGATCAGTCCCCTAAAGATTACTTTATTGACTATCAAAACAAATATTACAAAAACCGAGAAGCAGAATTAAAAAGACTTTTGGCGGACCATTGCTTACCGGAAAATTTCTATAATATGGATTATAATGTTTTCTTAAAAGAACGCAGAAAGTTAATGGCAAAATTAGTTAGAACCGTTTTTGAAACACTATAATTACTTGCCTGGTGGTTGATACTTGTTTTTTGCTGTGTTCTGCGAGTGTGTGCGTAAGGTCCAACTGGCGCGCTTCTGACTTAGCGTTTAGTGGGGTTGGTACTTAGTTGCTCTTTTTACTCATATTTTTGCTTAATATTAGCAACCGGACAAGTGGGGTTCGTACTTAGTTGGCAGTGGGGATGGTCCTTAGTTTGAGTGGGGTTGGTACTTAGTTCCAGTGGGGTTCGTACTTAGTTGGCTTGTTGATTTTTAGCTAGTTTTAGCACCAAGATAAGCGTCATTTTGAACGGAATACATCTTTAAATACATTCTTAGATACTAATTAAATACAACAACAAGAGAAGTGTTGATGTTTCTTTTATGAATAAGAAAAACACAGATAAAAATGTTATAAGAGC
>JAAZND010000069.1 GCA_012798485.1 Candidatus Beckwithbacteria bacterium
GATGAATTAATTGATATACTAGAGGAGATAAATAATCGACCTAGAAAATGTCTTAACTATTACACTCCTAAAGAAAAGTTTGATGAAGAATTACAAAAGTTAAAAAATAGCAAGTGTTGCGATTACACTTAGAATTCAGGCCCCTTATTATTCTTTTAGTTTTAATAACAATGATAACTACGAGTCATCTTCAAATTAAATACAAAATAGTTATCGAGTTAATTTTATATATTATAGCCGCAATTTATTTTTTTAGGCCTATTGAATATTATAAATCAACATCACGTTGTTGTGTCTTAAGTCCACAACATGAACAATATCAAATAAAATTATCAGAAAGACGGATTAGATATGTACTCTATGTTGTATTTATTTTAGAAATGGTTACAGATAATTATATTCCTCCTTTGTATTATACAAATTAATTTATAATTTTTTGTGTTAAACATAGTTGACATATTGTAAAGTTAGCTTTACAATAGATTTATTATTTATTTTGAGGAGAAGTATGAAACTTAAAACATATAAATATCTAAAATTATTAATAGTAGCTTTTATTTCTATCAGCATCAGTTTATCTATCAATCTTAATAATTTTATTTTAGCCTTTAGTTCTATTATTTTAGGTATTTTTATCTTAAAATTCCTGCAAGCAAAAGTCAAAGATATTTTGATAGATGAAAGAGCCAAGATGATTGCCGGGCAAGCTGCTGTCAATACTTATATGATTACTACTTCAGTTCTGGGTTTTACTTCTTTTGTTTTAATGTTTTTTGGGAGAAGAGGTAGTTATTTTTTAGAATCTTTAGGTTATGTTTTAAGCTATTTGACTATTTTTATTATTTTCGTTTATGTAGTTTTGTTCAAATATTTTAGTAAAAAATACGGAGACTAAGATGAAAAATAAAATTAAAGTTTTTCGAGCGATGCACAATTTTACCCAAGAAGATTTAGCTTTGAAAGTCAAAACTACAAGGCAAACTATTATTGCTATTGAAAAAGAAAAATATACTCCGTCTTTAGAACTAGCTTTTAAAATTGCTGAAGTTTTTCAAGTTAAAATTGAAGATATTTTTCAATATAGAAAGGAAAATTTATGAAAGATTTAAAATTTACTTTACTTTATTTTGCTTTAATTTTAGGAGGAATTTTTATCCTAATTTTTATCACTACTTCCTCCTGGATTGGTTTTGATGTCAAAGAAAAATGCCATTTAGCCAAAGAAAAATATGGACAAGAAAAATGTATTGATAATTTACTAGCTTTTATTGATGATCCCAACAACAATTTGAAAGAAAAAAATAACTATATTTGGGCTTTGGGTCAACTTGGAGATAAAAAAGCTTTACCAATTTTACAACAATATTACACTGGAGCAGAATGTGATCATGCAAAATTTTTATGTCAGTATGAATTGAAAAAAGCAATTAATCTTTTGAATAATGGAGCCAATATTACTGCTTTTGTTTGGCGTTATAATATCGATTGACAACTCCCATATTTATTTATAATATATGAACATGGATTCATGTATTATTTGTAATAAAATCATTCCTCTTTTAAAATTACTTGCTGAAGAAAACCGGCTTAAAATTTTAACTTTTTTACAAAAAAAATCTTGTTGTGTGTGTGAATTAGAAAAATTTGCTTTGTCACAGAGTCTAATTTCTCATCATCTGGCTGATCTTAGAAAAGCTGGCTTAGTAGTATGTCAAAAGAATGGAAAATGGTGTCATTATAGTTTGACAGAAAAAGGACAAAAAGTTATTAAAATTTTGGAGGATATTATTTAAATTTTTAAATTATATTTCATTATGAAACTTACAGTTTATGGCGCAGGCTGCCAGTTCTGCCAAAATTTTTATCAAACTGTAGAGCAAGCAGTAAAAGAATTAGATTTAAAAGTGGAGACAGAATATAGCCATGATATTGCCAAAGTTATCAGTTTAGGTATTATACAGATGCCAGTGTTAATGCTTGATGATAAAGTTATTTTGACTGGCAACCCTGGGAATTTAGCCAAGCTTAAAGCGATTATTAAAAAAGAAATAGGAGAATAAGATGGATATTTTTCAGGCACTAGCTTATTTTGTCACTTATTATTTATTAGCTTTGAATCAGAATTCTTATTTAGCTTTCAGTTTAAATTTTTTTATTGAAGATACTTTGAAAATTTTTGCTTTATTAATTGTAGTTAGTTTCATCATGGCTGTCTTCCGTTTTTATTTCCCCATGGAAAAAACTAGAGATATTTTGAGTAAAAGTAAACTTTGGGGCTTGGATTATTTTTTAGCCGCAGCCTTGGGTGTGGTGACACCATTCTGTTCCTGCTCTTCTATTCCTTTATTTTATGGATTTTTAGCTGCCGGAATTCCCATTGGCATTATTTTTACTTTTCTTATCAGCTCCCCACTGGTAAATGAAGCTTCCCTATTTTTCTTTCCTGTAATTTTGGGATGGAAAATTACTTTAATTTACAATTTACTGGGAATGGCAATAGCTATCATAGGAGGAATTATCTTTCAAAAAATTAAAGCAGAAAAATATTTGGATGATAGTGTGCAAAAAATTAGGAGACAAGACTTTGTCGTTGAAGCTAAAGCAAAACTTTCTTTATCACAAAAGTTGCAAATGTGGTTTTCCCAAAGTATTAAAATGTTTCAAGAAGTTTATGTCTATATTTTATTAGGTGTTGGCTTGGGAGCTTTGGTACATGGTTTTATACCTCAGGATTTTTTCCTTAAATATTTGTCTTCTAATAATTTCTGGGCTGTGCCACTAGCAACCATCATAGGTGTACCGATTTATGCTAGCGGCTTAAGTGTGATTCCTTTAATTCAGGTTAGTATCGAAAAAGGAATGGGTTTGGGGACAGCTCTCTCTTTTATGACTTCGGTGGTGACTTTGTCTCTGCCTCAGGCATTAATGCTGAAAAAAATGATGCAGTGGAAGCTATTTTTGTGGTTTTACCTTTTTACAACTATAGCCATTATCTTTATGGGTTATTTTTTTAATTTTTTTCAGAGTTTTCTGCTTTAATTACCTCAATTTTTAGGATAAAATAAGACAGATATTGCACTCATCGATTTACTTTTTTTAGTAAATTGTTTTTTGTTTATCTTTTTTATATATGCTTAAATTTTTAAATAATTTATTTGATGAAAATAAAAAAATACTTAAGAATTTTACTCCTTTAATCAAAGCAATTAATGAACTTGAACCAGAGATGGAAGAACTTAAGGATGATGAGTTTTTAGCCAAAACTGAAGAATTTAAAAATAGACTTAAACAGGAAGCAACACTTGATGATGTTTTAGTTCCAGCCTTTGCTTTGGTTCGCGAAGCAGCCAAGAGAATTTTGGGGCTTCGTATGTATGATGTTCAGCTTCTTGCTGCTATTGCTTTTCATAAGGGCATGGTGGCTGAGCAAAAAACCGGAGAAGGGAAAACTTTATCAGCTGTTCCAGCTCTTTATCTCAATTCTTTAGCTGGTAGAGGTTGTCATTTAGTGACTGTTAATGATTATCTAGCTCGTCGTGATGCTGGTTGGATGGCACCAGTTTTTGCCAGACTGGGAGTAAGTGTCGGTGTTATTTATTCCGGTAAAGGCGAACAGCCTGCTCTTCTTTACGATCCAGAATTTGAGGATAAATCTCAAAGCGATGAAAGACTAAGACACTTAAAACCTGTTTCCAGAAAATTAGCCTATGAAGCTGACATTACATATGGCACGAATAATGAATATGGTTTTGATTATCTTCGTGACAACATGGTCCAGAGTTTAGACGAAATGGTACAACGAGGACACTTTTTTGCTATTGTGGATGAGGTCGACTCAATTTTGATTGATGAGGCGAGAACACCACTGATTATTTCGACTCCAGATACAGAGCCAACAGACAAATATTATCAGTTTGCTCAGTTGGCAACCTTGCTTTCTCTTGATACTGATTTTGTGATTGATGAAAAATTCAAATCAGCGACATTAACAGAACACGGTATTGCCAAGATTGAAAAAAAACTCAAGATTAATAACTTGTATGAAAAAGATTTTGAGATTATCCACCATATCGAAAATGCCTTGCGGGCAAAATCTCTTTACCTTAAAGATCGTGATTATGTGGTTAAAGATGACCAAATTATTATTATTGATGAATTTACAGGTCGTTTGATGTATGGTAGGCGCTGGTCGGAAGGTCTTCATCAGGCAATTGAAGCCAAAGAGGCAGTTAAAATTCAGCAAGAATCCAAAACTTTGGCAACAATTTCTTTTCAAAATTATTTTCGTATGTACGAAAAGCTGTCAGGTATGACAGGAACTGCAGAAACTGAAGCTGAAGAATTTCGTAAAATTTACGGACTTGATGTTTTGGTTGTGCCTACCAATCAAGCTATTCAAAGAGACGACAAAGCAGATGTGGTTTATAAAAATACCAGAGCCAAATATGCTGCTATTGCTGAGGAGGTGGCAGAGCTTTATCAAAAAGGTCAGCCGGTTTTGGTTGGCACGACCTCAATTGAGAAAAATCAGATTGTGTCTCAACTTTTGAAACATAAATAAATTCCTCACAATGTTTTGAATGCCAAAAACCACGAAAACGAAGCCATGATTATTGCTGATGCCGGTAAAGTGGGGGCTGTCACTATTGCAACCAATATTGCCGGTCGTGGTGTGGATATAGTTTTGGGCGGTGTGATGCCTGACAAACATCATTTTAAAGATGAAAAAGCTTACAGCAAAGAATTGGAAAATTGGCAAAGAGAGCATGATAAAGTGATTTCTTTAGGCGGTTTAGCTGTGGTTGGGACAGAAAGACATGAATCAAGAAGAATTGATAACCAGCTTCGAGGTCGAAGCGGCCGTCAGGGAGATCCTGGTTTTTCCCGTTTTTATGTGTCTTTGGATGATGATATTATGCGCATTTTTGGTGGTGAACAAGTTTCTCGTCTGATGACTATGTTTAATTTGCCAGAAAATATTCCTTTGGAACATGGCATGGTTTCCAAAGCTATTGAACAAGCTCAAGTCAAAGTTGAGGGTTTCCATTTTGATTCCCGTAAAAGAGTGGTTGAATACGATGATGTGATGAATAAACAAAGAGAAATTATTTATGGCAGAAGAAGAAAAATTTTAGAAATGGTAAAAGAAGTAGAAGAAGAAACAGATCCGGAAAAGCTGGATTTGTCTTTGCAAAAACAAATTATTAATAATATTGAGCAAGATATTGAAAATATTGTCAGTATGTATGCTGGTAATGGATTTGAGCCAATTGAATATGAAAAACTAGTAAGAGATTTTGCCGAAATTGTGCCATTTGATCTTGATTCACAAAAAAGATTACAGCAAGATTTACAGAAAGTTCCCCAATCTCTAGAAGCAAAAGAACAAATTATCAAAATGCTGAAAACGATTTTTAACAAAGCTTATCAGGCAAGAATAGAACAGTTTGGAGTTGAATTTATGAATAAGATTGAAGTCTATATTGCGCTTCGTACCATGGATAAACTTTGGATGGAACATCTTGATAGTCTTGATAATTTAAGAGATGGTATTGGTCTTCGTAGTTATGGACAGAGAGATCCATTAGTCGAATACAAAAATGAAGCTTTTGCCATGTTTGAAAGACTGCTTTCCAATATTGATTATGAAATCAGCCGCAGTATTTTGAGAGTCGGAGTGGCTGAGAAAAAAAGTGCTATGCCTGTAAATATCACAACTGAGCATCCGGAGGCAGAAGATCCAGCAATAAATAATGTCCCTCTTAATAAAGGGGGAAGCCAAGCTCTGCCTGGTGGGGGGATTTTACAGCCTTCTGCAAACCAACAAATCGTTAAAAAAAATAAAATTGGACGTAATGACCCATGCTGGTGCGGTAGTGGGAAAAAATGGAAGAAGTGCCATTATCCACAAATGAGCTAAAATGAAAATTAAAAAACTCTCTTTTATTTATTTCGATGTTGGTGGAGTAGTCATCCAAGATTTTAGTGGGACCAATAAATGGTCGCAGTTAAAACGTGAATTAGGAATAAAAAAGCTCAAGAATTTGATCAATTTTGGGATAAATACGAAGGAGAAGTTTGTTTGGGTCGTGATGTAGATACATTAATTCCTCTTATTGAAAAACAATTTAAGGTTAAAATTCCTCCTAACTATTCTTTACTTAAAGATGGTTTTATTAATCGGTTTGAAAAAAATTTATCAATTTGGCCAGTTATTAAAGAGATCAAAAAACATTGTCGTATTGGTCTTCTAACCAATATGTATCCTAGAATGCTTGATGAAATTAAGAATGCTAAACTTTTAGCAGATACAAAATGGGATATTATTATTGATTCCAGTATTGTCGGTTTACAAAAACCAGATTTAGAAATTTTCCAATTTGCCGAAGAGAAAGCTCAAGTTAATGGCAAAGAGATTTTATTTGTTGATAATGTTTTAGCTAATATCCAAGCTGCAGCTGATTTTGGTTGGAAAACTTTTTTGTATAATTCTGACAATTATGAGGAAGCTAGTCAACAATTATTAAAATCTGGAATCTATGAAATTATTTAAAAATCTTGACCGCAATGTTGTAGGCTTTTTAATTATCAATGCTATTCATAATCTTTGGTTTGTTGAAGCCATCTGGTATTTTTACTGGGCAAGATTTGCTTCCTATACTCAAATTGGATTTTATTTTTCTATTTTGACTCTGGTTTGGATTTTTGCTGAGATTCCTACAGGTTTGTTTGCCGACAAATTTGGCAGGAAAAAAGCGACAATTATAGCTAATATTTTACTTTTAATCGGAGCAATTATAGATGCCAGTGCTCTTAATATTTATTGGCTGGTAGTAGCTTCAATGATTATGAATATTGGTACTGCCTTTGTTTCTGGATCCTTAGAAGCTTTGGTTTATGATAGTTTAAAAGTCAAAGGAACTTATAACCATTGCAGAAAACCCCGCACTGTAAGTGCGAGGGATGAATGCAATCAATGAGCACAAAAACGTAAAGCTTAAGTCATTTGATAAGATATAGTTAAGATGATAGAGACAAGTAGTCATACAGCTTACGATATA
>JAAZND010000070.1 GCA_012798485.1 Candidatus Beckwithbacteria bacterium
AACAAGCGACTTGTTTGAGTGGCTGTTAGATCTAAACAGAAACAAGAAATAATCTTTTTCTGTTTATAGTTACTAATTGGTCTATTATGACAAGACATTTAGCTATTTTAACATGCTAAATGCTAGTCTAGACCCTTATAAATTATTTATTTAAAACGTATAAAATACAGGCAGAATTGCAGTAAGCAACAATCCAATGATCATAAAAATTGCAAAAGCCACAGTGATAATTTTAAATATTGTTTTGTTTTTAATTTTTTTGCCAAAGATTCTCATGATAGTAATTGCGAATATATCAATTATTTTAAAATATACAAATTATTTGCATATTATTTTAAATCTGTATATTCGTGAATAGTTTTTAAACTAATTTTAACCATTTTCTTTTACCGACTTTCAAAATCATACCGGCTTTGAGTTCAATTTCTTGTTTGGGATTTGTCATTATTTGTCCATCGATTTTGACTGCATTTTGTTCAACCAGTCTTTTGGCTTCAGATTTTGAAATGGTGAGATTAGTTTCTGCCAAAAAGTCTATCAAATTTTTTTTACTCCCCTGCTCTATTTTATATTCCGGCATATTTTCTGGAGTTTCATCAGCCTGCACAGTTTTTTCAAAATGTTCTTGTGCCAGATTGGCTGTATTTTCATCATGCAGCATTTTGACCAATTCCCAAGCCAGCTTTTTTTTCTGCTCCATAGGATTATTTTTGATTTCCTCTTCAGTTGGTAACTTTTCTGTTGGAATTAAAGTGATTAATCTAAAACAGGGCATAATGGCTTCGTCAGTCAGACTCATAATCTGACCAAAAAGATTTTCTGCTTTTTCGACAATATTGATGGCATTACCTTCTGATTTGCCAAATTTTTTTCCATTGGTATCAGTTAAAAGCGGGACAGCCATAGTTAGTTTATCTTTACCAGTGAGAGCTTTGATCAAATGTCTGCCTACAGACATATTAAAAATTTGGTCAGTTCCGCCCATTTCAATATCAACATCAAGAGAAATAGCATCTTTAGTGACTAAAACTGGGTATAAAAATTCATGAAGACTAATGGGTTTGCCTTCTTTGAGCCTTTTTTGGTACATATCTCTTTCAAGAATTTGTTGCGCAGTAAAATTCATAGCAAATTGTAAAACTTCAGTCATATTCATTCCGGCAAGCCATTCACTATTGAAGCGCATAGAGACTGGGTTTTCTCCTTCAAAACTTAGAATTGATTTGACTTGTTCTTGGTAAGTTTTGGCATTTTCGCGAGTTTTTTCAATAGTTAAAGGTATTCTTGCCTTATCTTTACCGGTTGGATCTCCAATAGTGGCAGTAAAATCACCAATGAGAAAAATGACTTCATGACCTAAATCATGAAGAATCTTTAAAACTAAAATACCGACAATATGACCAATATGTAAATTGGCAGATGAAGGATCAAAACCTTGATAAATTTTGAGTTTTTTCCCCGAAAGTAAAAGTCTTTTCAATTCCTCTTTTCCAGGAATAGCTTGCTCTATTCTACGATCCAGAAGGTCATTAATAATTTTTTCATCAGTAATAATTTGAGTCATATGATTTATTTTATCAGGAGATGGCTGGGAGGTAAAATGGGATTTGTTTTTGTCAAGCTGATTTTCATCAAATTTTCATAAATTATTATTTAAAATTTTCTTTCTATATAAAACTTTTTAGACAATTTCACTTTCCATTAATTGTGTTATAAAATTAAACTATTGCAAAATTAATTTTTATCTTTAAACTTACTTTATGAATTTATTTGCCAAAATCTTCCCTCATCGTATCTGGAAAAAAAGATTTAACGATTTGCAATTTAGAAGAAAAAAAATTTTATCTAGAAAAGGCCAAAGTTCTTTTTATTCCCGTTTACATAATAGAAATGATCAAATTAATTTTGGAAAATGGTCGATTAGTAAGGCTAAGCTACTTAAATATTCTGCTATTGTTGTTTTTGTTGGTTTGATTTTTATGACTTTATCAACAGTGGCTTTGTTTGCTTGGTATGCCAAAGATCTTCCTCAGCCAGATAAAATTGTGCGTAAAGAAGGTTTTGCTACCAAAATTTATGATCGCAGCGGCAAACTCCTTTATGAAGTTTTTGCTGATGAAAAAAGAATTCCAGTATCTTTAAACAACGTTTCTGATTCTATGAAAAAAGCTACTGTTGCAGTTGAAGATAAAAATTTTTATAACCACCAGGGTTTTGATATTTTGTCTTATCCTCGTATTGCCTACAATATTTTATTTAAACATCGTGTGATTGGTGGTTCTACCCTAACCCAGCAAATAGTAAAAAATATTCTTTTAACCTCTGATAGAACTATTGCTCGTAAAATGAAAGAACTGATTTTGGCTATTCAAATTGAATCAAAATACAGCAAAGATGAGATTCTGCAAATTTATCTGAATGAAGCCCCTTATGGTGGAACAGCCTGGGGAATTGCGGCTGCTTCCAATATGTATTTTGATAAAGATCCTAGAGACCTGACTCTGACAGAAAGCGCAATTTTGGCAGGTATGCCCCAATCGCCTTCTTATTATTCTCCTTATGGTGCTCATCCGGAAGCATTTAAAGGAAGAACGCAAGATGTCTTACGCCGTATGCGTGAAGATGGCTATATTACCAAAGATCAGGAACAACAATCGATCAAAGATTTAGATTCTGTTAAATTTAAACCTCAAGGAGGCGATATTTTGGCTCCTCATTTTGTGATGTATGTTAAGTCACTTTTGGAAGAAAGATATGGTCAAAGTTTAGTGGAACAAGGAGGTTTGCAGGTTTATACCACTTTGGATTACGCTTTACAGGAAAAAGTCCAGCAGATTGTGACTGATGAAATTGCTAAAGTGGCAGAGAGCCAACATATTACTAATGGGGCAGCAATGATTATGGATCCTAAAACTGGAGAAATTTTGAGTATGGTTGGATCCAAGGATTATTTTGCACAGGATTATGATGGTAATGTCAATGTAGCCTTGTCTTTACGCCAGCCTGGATCTTCAATTAAACCTGTGACTTATTTAACAGCTTTGCATGAAGGTTATACGCCAGAATCAATCCTTATGGATGTGGAAACCGAATTTCCTGGAGTTTCAGAAAAGGAACCATATAAACCCAAAAATTACAACGGTAAATTTGTCGGACCAGTCACTTTGCGTAATGCTTTGGGGAATTCTTTAAATATTCCAGCAGTGAAACTTCTGGCTTTGGTTGGAGTTGATGACATGATGCAAATGGGTTACGAGATGGGTTTACCTTCGTTTGAGCCAACTCAGGAAGAGATTAATCGTGTGGGTTTATCTATTACTTTAGGTGGAGGCGAAGTACGTTTACTAGATTTGACTTCAGCTTATAGTGCTTTTGCCAATGGCGGCAAAAAAGTTGAGCCAATTTCGGTCACTAAAGTAGTTGATAAAGATGGCAAAATTTTAGAAGAATATAAACAGGAAACAGGGAAACAGGTAATCACACCAGAAGAAGCCTACATGATTTCTGATATGCTTTCTGACGATAATGCCAGACTTTTAACTTTTGGAGCCAATTCTTTGCTTAATATTACTGGACGCACGGTAGCGGTCAAAACAGGAACAACAGATGATATGAGAGATAACTGGACAATTGGCTGGACACCTCAGTTAATAGTTGGAGTTTGGGTGGGTAATAATGATAATTCTAAAATGAAATCTGTAGCTTCTGGTATTTCTGGTGCTTCTCCGATTTGGCGTAATAGTCTTTTGGCAGCTTTGGAAAGTTTTCCAGTGGTGGAGTTTGAAAAGCCAGCTGGTATCGAGACAGTTTTTTTGGATAAACTTTCCGGTTATCCGGCACATGATGGTTTTGAGGCCAAAGAGGCCAAAATTATTCAAGGTACTGCTCCGACTGGCGCTGATCCGATTCATGTCAAGTTGAAAGTTTGTAAAAGTGATGAAAGTAAGCTGGCTCCAGTGGCTGTGGTTGCGAGAGATGATTTTATTGAAAAGGAATTTTATGTTTTTAAGGAAAGTGATCCATTATATGGCGATAGCGACAATCATTGGCAAAAAGGGATAGATGCGTGGGTGAATTCTCAGTCTGACAGCAAATATCATCCGCCAACAGAATATTGTGAAAATGGTGATGAAATTGGGATTAGATTTGAAACTCCTACAGATCATAATAAAGTCAATAATAAATTTGAAATTAAGATTAGAGTAGGAACCAGTGGTGGCGATATCGAAAAAGTAACTTTTTATGCTAATGATAAACAGATAGGAGAAACCCAAAGTAAACCTTATAAAATGGATGCTGATCTTACCGACGGGACATATACACTCAAAGCTAAGGCTTATCGTACTGATGGTAAAACTGCCGAAACAACCATTAAAATTGGAGTGAATAAGGAATGGGATTGGGCCGAACCTACTCCCACTCCTACCCCCACTTCAACGCCAAAAGCTTTAGCTACTCCTACTCCAACGCTGACTATTACGCCTACTCCAACACCAGGAGATTAAAAATTTATTTCTTGAAAGATAATTTATCTTTTAAAAAAATATGAAAGCTTGGTGGATTGCGGTTGTGATGTTTCTGTTTGGCTTTATTGTCTGTTATTTTTTATTTAGTTATAGAAATAACAAACAGCTTCAAACAAAAAATATTCAAGAAATTAGCATGGAAATTAGTAGTCCGGAACAGAATAAAGTTATGGAAGAATTTTTTGTAGCCACAGATGAGGCAGAGCAAAAAGAGCAAACTAAAATAAAAACAGATTTGAATAAGGAAAAAAGTTCAATTTCTGGAAGATTGTGTTATCCTTCCGAATATATTCCAGCTGGCAAAATTCAAGCCAAAAATATTCAAAATCAAGAAATTATCGATTTTCCAACTCAGGTTAATCAGACAAGTTATGAGATAAGTCTAGCTGAAGGAGAATATATTTTACGCTTTTTGACAGATAAGCAAATAAGTGGTTATTATACCAATGAATGCCCTACTGGAGCAGAAGTAACCTGCGAAGTTGAGCCAAGAACTTTAAAGGTTATTAAAATTACTGCTAAACAAGTTATTAAGGATATCAGTTTGTGTGATTTTTATTATCAAACCGAACCAGAGTTTTAAAATATTTTGTCATGCTGAATTCATTTCAGTATCTTAATAAAAAAAGATCCTGAAACTAGTTCAGGAATACAAGATCTAATATTATGAAAATAATTAGAGCTTCAGATATTCAATTTGTCCCTGCTTCTCATGAGGATCCTAAAAATCCTGGAGTTTTGAAAAAAATAATGCTCACTTATAACCATTGCAGAAAACCCCGCACTGTAAGTGCGAGGGATGAATGCAATCAATGAGCACAAAAACGTAAAGCTTAAGTCATTTGATAAGATATAGTTAAGATGATAGAGACAAGTAGTCATACAGCTTACGATATA
>JAAZND010000071.1 GCA_012798485.1 Candidatus Beckwithbacteria bacterium
ATATTAATTAAACCTGGTTTATATGCCTGCAAGAAACCTGCTTCTTCAGAAGCAAAACCAGTCAATTTAGAAGCCTCAACAAAAGTATGAGCTAAGATGCCAGTCACAATAAGAGAAATAAGTGTTCCTATAACTGCTATCATAGTTTTCTTATTTATTCCGTGAGATAAAAGAAAGGTGGCGGGGATAATCACCAGTGAGCCTAAGATGGCAATCTGGACTGGATCACTACCAGCATAGATTTTAGGGAGAATAAACTTAAAAATAACCAGAAAAGAAACTCCCATACCAAGTAAAGAAGCCATTCCTTGCCAGCGACCAATCACCACCGCCATAACTACAAAAATTAAAAACAGCCAGAACAGGGCGCTACGCCTGACATAGTCGGTAATATAAAATATATCATTCCCTTCAAAATCCTTGCTGTAACTGATAACCAATTCGTCGCCAACCTTGTACTTCTGTAAATTGCTCATAGGTAAATTACCATTCTCAACGGTTATTTTCTTACCCTTCAATGATCCTTTGGTCACCAAAATCTCCAATTTTTGATAAAGCTGGGACTCTTTTGTACCTGGAGGGGTAATTTGTTTTTCCTCTAAGATTTGACTAACTTGTCCTTCAAGGGTTTCTTCTTTATGCTCTTGTTCTGCTGCAGATGGCTGTTGGTCGAATTCAGTTTCGCCTTGTATCATCTTGTTTTGGGCATAAACCGTAGGGATAAAAACAGAAGTAATAAAAACTGAAAAACAAAAGAGCAAAACACCCAAAAGATATTTTTTTATTGTCATATTTATTTTGATTCAATACGAATTGCCTTGCCTTTAACTAAGGCAGCAGCAACTTTTTTATAAGCACTGTCTAAAATTCTGGCAAATGTCGGCTGGGAAATCTTCATTTTCTCGGCAGCCTTAGTTTGTTCCAGACCATCAACATCATACAATTTCAATGCTTCAAGCTCATCAGCCCGCAACGCAACCTCCTCAAGCATTTGTAAGGGAATACCTTGAGGCTTAAAGTAAACAACATTTGGATTAAACCGCACACAACGGGGGATTTTCGGTCTTGGCATATAATTTTTCCTTATTTTTTTGTTATAATCTATTTTACCGTAAGCTCTCAGACCCGCACCAATAAGATGCAGGTCTGGGGCTTGCCTTTTATTCCCCCTTGTTTACTTCATTCTCTTCTTTTTCGACATCCTCAAGCTCTTCTTGTAGAGCTTTTTTGTAGTCGGCAAGGACTTTTAGTTTATCCTCTTTGGTTTGGGGGAAATTCCAGCAACCAAAGTATCTGCCCATACCACGACCAGCACCAAACCTTCGACGCCAACCCAAACCTAAACCGCAAGGTCCGAAGCCTCTACCTGTCATTGGTCCCGCACCCATTGGTCCTGTTTTATCAAAACCTGGCATTCTTTTATTCACCTCCTTCCTGTTCAATTATATTGAATACTTATTCAGTATAATAAACAGAGTTTCCTTTGTCAATTGGATGATATGAGAAGTCAAAATAACCAAAGCATGAGCTAATGTTCGAAAATCATCTCATCCAATACCCCAGGTAGGATATTTCGAAAAATGGTATGATTTCCGAAGAATCGACTGGGTAAAAGAGCTGAAATACCCTGAATGGACGAATAAGGAAGTAAACCGATTACTTAGTAACTTAAAATAAAGTAAAATATGTATATGACTGATCCTTTAACCGTCATCCCTGGCGTTGGTAAATCTATCGCCAAAGACTTACAGATGATTGGCATTAAATCAATTTCAGATCTAAGAGACAAGAGTCCAGAAAAACTTTATCAGCTGTCAAATGAACAAGTAGGCAAAACACAAGAT
>JAAZND010000008.1 GCA_012798485.1 Candidatus Beckwithbacteria bacterium
CAAACAGTAGGTTTCAAAAAAGGTCCGAAACCAAACAAGGAGGAGGCTTGGAAAAAAGTCGAGGCAGTCTTCAATGCCGCTAAAAGTGCCTTTATGGAGAAAGACTCACCTTTTGCCGATGTCCTAGATAGCTTAATTACCACCTTGATGGATATTCGGGCAGCTGACAAACAAGGCTTGAGTGGCATGGGAACGGATAACCCACAGATGGACATCCCTGCCCCAACCGGTAATGAACCAAATTTATGACCGCTCCGCGGACTAAAAGTCCGCGGTGTCTAAGTCTTAATCTTTATTCTGATTTTTAACGTATTTAATGACTTCCATAGAATTATCGATCCGATGATTTCTAAAAATATTGATATTTATTTTCGTCGTTGGCTTTATAACCATGAACAGTGGAAGGTAAAAAATGCCTTAAGAGAAGGTGTAATCAACTTGGCCAAAGATTTAAAAAATCTTAAAGTTAGCAAAAAACAGACAAAAGACTTTATTGCTAAATTGGAAATTCCAGAAAGCGAATTGGAAAGTTTAACTAGTAATATTAAGCCTGAATATTATTTAAGCTTGCCAAAACAAATAGAAAGTTGGTTAAATAGATATACTTAATGCATAATTTAAAACGAAATATCATTCTCTATTATCTTATCGAATTTTTTATTAATACTTCTTTTACCTTGCCGATTTGGGTTTTTTATTTTACCGGCTTTCTGAAAATGTCATTTGCTGAGGCAACTTTTCTCAATATGTGCTGCCAACCTTAATTAGTACAATACTTGAAGTGCCAACTGGTTCATGGGCAGATAGGTTTGGCAGGAAAAAAATTTACCAACTGGGATTAGCTTTTCTGACATTAGGCCAATTTTTATTTCTTTTTGCCAGAAGTTTTTATTTTATTGTTTTTATATCTGTAATTTGGGGAATAACCATTGCTCTGCTTTCTGGCCCGTTGGAATCTATTCTTTATGATAGCTTGGTGGAACTGAAAAGAAAAAAAGATTATAAAAATATTGTAGCGAATGTGAAGATAGTTTTTTATATTGCCAGAAGTTCAGCCGCTGTTTTTGCCGGATTTATGTATACTATTAACCCTTTAATCCCCTATGTGGCTAAATTTTTTACTTATTTTTTGGCTTTAATTTTAGCCCTTTTTGTTATTGAGCCAAAATATCAGAAAACAGATTCGTTGTCAGATTTTGAGCAAATCAAAAAAGCTTTTGGCAACATTTGGCAGTATAAAGATCTGGTTTATTTTTTACTTTATGCCATGATGTTTAGTGGTCTGGGTAATTTATTGTGGGTGACTTATCAGCCTTTTTTAGCCGATTCCGGTTTTGATACCAAAGCCATTGGCGTAGTTTATGTTTTGCTTTCTTTATTTTCTGCCTTTGGTTCTTTTTTGATTAAAAAACTGCAGGATAGATTTCCAGCTTTTAGAATCACTCAATTTATGATCTTTTCCGTTTTACTCATTAGCTTGATGATGTTTTTGATTAAAAATTATTTGGCTGTTATTCCTATTTTTTATTTGTCGGTTATTTTTGGTTTTCAAACCCCTCTTATATCAAATATTTTAAATAAAAAAATTAAATCTGCTTACCGAGCTACAGCAATTTCGATAGTGTCTTTAGCTTTTTCCTTAATGTTTGCTGTTTTTACTGGGCCAGTGGGTTTATTGATTGATAAATTTGGTTTGAAAAATTTATTCTTTTTTAATATCTTATTGGCTTTGGTGGTTTTTGTGGTGCAAGTTTTGTCTGAGAAAAAATTTTAAACTTGCAGCTTTGCCAGCTGTTGAGTCAAACTAAATTTTGAGTTATTAGCCGTGGTGAAAAAAGATTTGAGAGTTAAGTTTTTCATCCTGACATAATTTTCTAATTTTCTTTTCCTCTATTTCCCAATAATTATTTTTGCCAAAATAAATGTCGTTATATTTTTCTATTAAATTTTTATCATGATCTTTTAAAAATTGATAAAGATTAGGTTTGATACTGGCGTAAAGATTGAGATTTTCAAACCAATACTCATCCACAAACGCTTTAGTTTTATCAACGATCTTAGCAACATCTGTCAGATAGGGCAAAATGGGCGAACAAAATAAAACGGTTTTGATTTTATTTTTTGAGAGAGTCTGTAATGCCCCTACTCTTTTTTTATAACTGGGAGCAAAAGGTTCAATTTTTTTTCTTAAATTTTCCTCAAGATTAGAGACAGAAATAGCAACTGTTATATTTTTAAATTCCTTTAACAAATCAATGTCTCTTAAAACCAGATCAGACTTAGTAATAATTTCAATCTGACAATCAAAACTTACTAATTTTTGTAAAATTTTTCTGGTGATTTTGTATTTTTTCTCGATATATTGATATGGATCCGTCACAGAGCCAATGACAATATTTTTATCTTTGAATTTTTTAGGATTTGTGGGGATAGTATCAGCGGCATTGATTTTGACATTAACAAATTTGCCCCACTCGTCATTTTGATGATTGGTGAATTTTTTCATAAACCTCGCGTAGCAATAAAGACAAGCATGAGTACAGCCAATATAAGGATTGATCACATAATCAGCTGAAGGCAGGCCAGATTTGGTGATAATAGTTTTGCAGGGTTTAAGATTGATTTGCATTTATCTTAAAATCTCCATCAATTGTCTAAAAATATAAACTTTATTTCTTTTTCTTCTCATATCTGGTTCCAGAATTCCAGTTTGGACAAATTTATTTAAAAGATTGTAAATCGTTTGGTTGCTGCCGACATTAAGCTGTCTTTTGATACTGACAAACGAAACAATCGGGGTTTTGAAAATAATATCCAAAATTTTAATGGCATAAGATGAACCAAAACTATAAAGCTGTTTTTTGAGCTCGCTATAAAGAAGTAAAATTTGCATGGCAGTTTTTTGAGTATCAAGGGCTTGAGTGGTGATAGCTTCCAAAAAAAACTGCAGCCAGGTTTCCCATTGATGATTCTGGTCAACTGTACGCAAGTTGGCATAATAAAGCGGACGATTATTTTCAAAATACTGGCTGATATAAAGTAAAGGATATGGCAATAATTTTTTATAATACAAAAAAAGTGGAATGATTAATCTCCCAATTCTGCCGTTGCCATCACGATAAGGGTGGATGGCTTCTAGTTGATAATGAGCGACTCCAATTTGCACCAGTAAATCTTTTTCTTGATGAGAATTGATATATTTTTCCCAATCTTTAAGATACTGCGGTACTTTGTCAGCATCAGGTGGAATATAAAGCGCTTTGGCAATCGAAGAATGAGAAGTGCCGATAAAAACCTGATTCTGTCTAAATTTTCCTGGAGTTTTGGTGCTGCCTCTGACAGAATTTAATAAAATATCATGCATGGCATTTAATAAATCCAAGTTAATTGGTTTAATAGCCAAAAGCTCAATGGCTTTGTGGATAGCCCCGCGGTAATTGATAATTTCTTTCACATCTTTTTCAGTCTCTGTATTCTGGATTTGTTTTTCTTCTGCCTCATATTCATAAACGTCTTCCATAGTAGCACGTGTGCCTTCAATTTTTGAGCTTAAAACAGCTTCTTTAGTCAAAAGGGGTGTAATTAACAACTCCAAATTAGGGATATTGACCAGAATGCCGTTAAGTTTGCCAAGAGCACTATGAGCTTCCCCGATGTGGCTGATTAGCTCTTCGTAATTAATCTGAGGTGGTAATGCTGGTGGAACCGCAGGTTTGAGCATTTTTTTGGTCTGTCATTGCGAGCGAAGCCCCGCAAAATGCGGGACGAAGCGTAGCAATCTCAAAGATTGTTTCGTCAG
>JAAZND010000072.1 GCA_012798485.1 Candidatus Beckwithbacteria bacterium
CGACAACTCGTTAAGATTACCCGGAATGCAGATTATTAAAAAGGACTAACACAAGCTGTTTTTTCTGCTTCAGTCATACTTTTTTTACAACAACTCAAGTAGACTCGGCAAATACAACTATCTGTTCCTTGTCGGCAAGTAGTAGTATTTGGGCAACCAGTTGAAGAAGTGCAACTATTAGAACAAGTGGTACTAGTATTAGGTTTATTGGGATCAGTAGGATTAGGAATGTAGCTTACCCATTGCTTATCTATAGAAGTAGAACAACGTTCAACAATATTGGAGCCTGGATTTGGAATGGGTGTAGACATAGAAGTTGGGCTTGGTGTTGATGTAGATATGGGAGTAACGATAGGAACATTAGTAGGAGTAGAAATATTACAATCTTGACCTTGTATGCCAAGATTAATAGTACAACAGCTTTTTGTTTGTCTACAAACACAGCTATTTGATCCCTGAGTACAATCCGAAGCACAATCCTGAGTGGGTTTGGTAGTGCAATTAGGGTAATTAGTATTCATATAGCTTACCCATTGTTTTTCATATGTATTGCTACAGCGATTAATTAGAGGGCAATTGGTAGATAGCACAATATTTTGAGGAAAATTTTGTTGATGGTCAAAATTATCAATACTAGCAGCTGTATAAATTCTGGATGATATTCTAGGATGAAATTCAATATTTTTTAGCCATTCAAGACCAGGGCCAGAATTAAGATTAAAGTCACTAATAGAAGAAACAGGAGCTGATTGTGGATATCTAATAATATCTTTTCTGATTCCATAATAAAATTTCAAATTTTTTTGAACTAGATTTGTTGACTCTGTATCATGAGATAATTCCCCCCAAAGACCTAAGGTTAGAGTGTTATAAAACATATCGCTTTCACCCCAGTCTTTGCCCTTGTGACAAATAGGTTTGATCTGAAATAATGAATCTGTACAGTTAGCAATATTAGCTTTATAAATTGAAGATTTAGTTAAAGATTCAATTCCATGATTAAATTCTGAAGGGAATTTTTTTCCAGCTAATAGGTAATAGAGTTGACCTTGTTGAAGATTGGTAATTGCGGAAATAGCATAATTTGGATTCGGCCATAGATTATGATTACCCAAAGTGCCATCATCAGAAACAGTTCTGGTAGTAATCCCACAGTAGGTTTCTCCCTTAGAAACAGTATGAAAGGCAAAACATTTAGCTGCCTCACCCCATTTATTAGCGTTGGGATGATTGGGAAACATATTATAAACTAAGGCTAAAAACTGAGCATTCCAACCATTTTCTTCAGCTCGAGAATCCGTAAGATGCTCCATCGAATTTATAGGACTAGTCATTAGACTAAGATTAGTTTTTCCAGATCTTCTGCCTGATTTTTCTGGGATAGTTGAGCCATTAGGATTTGTTTTAATCTCATTTAATACCCAAGTCCAATAATCCGCTTCTTTAATAAGAATATTTGCTATTTTTATTTGTGTATTTTGATCAAGAGAAGACCAGACCCACCAGGCATCAAAACCTAGCATATAAGCGTTAGTTCCTGAAGTCCAAACTCCATACCATAAGTTATGAGTATCAGCAACAAAATTCATATATCTAATAGCTTTATTAAGATCGTTCTGATTCTTGGTAAGTTGATATTTATAAATATGCATCATTGCTTGTCCAACAAAAGGTCGAATTGCACCACCACCATTCTCTTTTTTCTCTCGCTTAATTTTATCCATAAGTGGTTGTAGATTAGTGTTTTGGTAAATTCTATAGACTTCATTAGTCCAATTATCCAACAAGGTTTGTGTGTTTGTTGGGATTGGGTTTAGAGAATCTATAGTAAAATCATCAAAATATGCTTGTCCAGATTTTTCTACGGTTTTACCAAGATCAAAGTAGGCTATATTTTTAACATTGGAAACAAGACCTTTACTATCAATTAATTTTTCATCTAGCTTTGTACTTAATATGCCATTTATGATTTGAAAGCTAAGTCGATGCCAACCGCTAGTTCTATCGAAAGTATTGAGGTCAGTTTTATTTATTCTATAAATATATTTTGATGAATTTGCAACTATTTTAAGTGTTGCATAGTTACCATTACTATCTCTAATTTTAACAAATGTACCTTCTGAACTATTATTTTTCGAATCATAAAATTTAATCGAAAAAATAGCATTTTTTTGAGCTATGGGCATAGTTAAAGTAATAAATTGATTATTAGTCTCAGAATCTTGACTTTGTATTTTAAGCACTTTTCCTATTCCAAAAGGATTGCTGCTTAGATATATAAGTTGTTTTTTCGTATTAATACCCAGTGTCCAAATATCAGATAACGGATCATCTCGCTCAAAATCATCTTTGAAAAAAGTTGTTAACATTGGCTCTTCTAGGAACATCCTTAAAGCTTGAGGATTTTGATCAGGAATTTTGTATAAAAAACCCACACTTAAGCAAGAAATAATACACAGAATACTAGCCAGTTCGACATTAAAATTACGAATAAAATTTGAAATTTTAGATTTAGATTTATTAATTTGAATTAAGTTGGATTTTGAGACATTTATCATAGAAAGTATGAACTACTACGAGCTTACACCCTGGTAGGATTAAAGTGTAGTATATTTATTATTCGACCTTTAATAGTTCAATCTCAAATATTAGAGTTGAATTAGCTGGGATTGAACCCATAACTTGATCACCATACCCATAAGCTGGCGGAATAATTAATTTACGCTTACCACCTACTCTCATACCTTTTACACCAATATCCCAACCTTCGATTACTCGTCCGGCTCCAAGTTCAAACTCAAAAGGCTTATTTCTATCTTTGGAACTATCAAATTTTTCCCCATTAGTAAGAGTGCCCGTATAGTGGACCGAAACTACATTGCCGGCCTTAGCTTCTTTGCCAGTCCCAATTTTTAAATCTTCCTTGATTAGCTCTGTGACTGTAGTTAGAGTCTGAGCCGTTTTATTTGCTTCTTTGGTGGCGGTTTTTTCTTCAGTCATTTTCTGCTTGAGAACTTGATCATCATTATTAATTTTGAGATTATTTAAGCCCTGATTATCCATATTTTCTTTGTTATTGCTAATATTACCAGAAACACAGGCTGTTAATAAAAAGCAGATAAGAAAACCAATAATTATTTTTTTCATTAATTTAGAACACGGATTTTATAAAAGAGAATTTTTTAATAAATCTTTAATATAAAAACAATGTTTTTGCTTAAGTTTTTTAATTTAGAAACCAACCAAGATTTTAGCAAGATTATTTTTGATTCTCAAGATCCCGCCATCGATTTTTTTGACAGTTTTTTTATCATTTTCTTCTTCGATAATAATTTCACCTTCCAAAAGCTCAGAATATAAAGGAGCATGATCTGGCAAAATAGCCAGTTCCTGAATTTTCCCAGGGACAAAAATTCTCTTGGCCTTACCCTCAAAAACTATTCTGTCAGGATTAACAATGATCAGTTCAATTAAATCTTTATTACCTTTATCCATAAGCTATTGAGTCTGAGCGCTTGATGTTGCCTCAGTAACTTCAAAAACTAAGAGATTGCTTTTTTTATAATAAGCTAATAATTTTAATTTGGCTTTAGCAAAATCAAAAAATCTCTGACTTTTTTGCTGTAAAGTTTTTTCCTCTGTCTGATCGAGTTGGTTAATTTGAGGTGTATAAATAATATATTTAATTTTAGCTTGTAAAAGCGCCTTCTTAATCAACTCGTAATCACCATTATAATTTTGAAACAGCTGATTAAATTCATCCCAAAACATATCATTAAAATTGACATGGCGGTAATTATTAATAAAATAATTTAAATTGAGCTGAGAATTAAGCACATATTTTTGTCCACTTTGAATTTGGGGATCATTATTAATAAGATCTGCTGTAGCCAAAAAACCCTGAGCTAAAACATTAATGGTTTGAGTTTTATTAATTTTACCCAAAGCAAAAGCCAAAATAGGAGCATTGTGAAATCTGTTTAACTCAAGTATCAGACAAAAGAGAATATTAATAATCAATAATGATCTTAAAAAATAATTTCCTATTTTGGAATTTTCTTTTTCATAAATAGCAGCCACTAAAATTGTAGCAGCAATCAAAATTCCCATTCCATACCAAATAACTCCTCTACCAGAAATTATCCAGATAACGGTATTGACTCCCAGGAAAAGACTTAATAAAAAGGTATTAGATTGAAGATTTTTTTTCTCTTTTTTTTCAAAAAACAAAAAATAAATGAAAGAAATCGGCAAAAGAATTAAGAATAAACTACTAATAATGGCATTGGGAAGTTTAATATTACTAATGGTAGTCACATCCCAAGGTAAAGATAAATAACGGGCCAGTGGGATTTGTGCCAGCATTTTGGGTAGATATTTTTCTAGTCCCCACCAGCCGTCTTCGTAACCAACATAGCGGCTGTAATCTTCATAAAAACCAGTGACACTTTTAGTTACCAAATTATTTTGCGAAACAAGAGTGCCCCTTTGAAGTAAAAATTTATCCTGACCGCTGAAAGTATTATTTAAACTTATTTTCCAGTCCCGTTCCCAAAGGTGCAAAAGGCTCCATGGAGTAATAACTAATAAAAAAATGAAAAAGCTAAAAATAATAGACAAAAGATATTTACCTTTATTTTTTAAAAACCAGAAATCGTAGATAAAAATAATGGCAAGACTGATTAGGGAAAAAATAGTCGTAATTTTAATATCATAAGCAAAACCCAGAAAAAGAGCAACGAGAATTAAATAATTTTTATTCCTTGTTTTTTTCCAAGAAAAAAAAGCAGATAAAGCTAAAATCAAAAAGAGAGTGATAGCATTTTCAATTTTGGGTTCTACACTACTGAAAAAGACAATAAGCGGCATAGATAGGAAAATAAGAGCTGCTGTTAGACCTGTTTTTTTATTCTTTATCTGTTTACCCAGCAAAAACAAACTAAAAACGGCTAGCATAATACTTAAATAAGAGAGACTGGTTGCAAGCATATCGCTGAATTCTTTTAGCCCAAGACTGTTGCCAATAATAAAACCAAGACTATAAATCAAACCTGCGGGATAGGAATATTGACCAAAAATATACTTACCATAATAAGCTAATTCCTTTGATCGGTTAAAATACACAGTCATTGTATCCCAACCCGTAGGAAAGGGTTGAATATTCAAGGCAAAAATTAAACTAAGGGTGATGATGAAACTAAAAATAAGAAAAGATTCCAGAGAAAAAAATTTAATTTTTATTACAATGGATGTTTGTAATAGCTGAAAAAAATTAGCAAGATTTTTAAAACCAATAATGTTGACAACTATAAAAATGCTTAAAACTCCAGCTAGATTGAGAAATCCCAATAAACTTAAGCCTAAAAATAAAAAAGAAAGAACCATAAATCCCAGTCCACAGTTATATAAAAAATCCCGCAAAAGATCGCCATCTTTAATTTTGAAAAGAGAGAATAAGCTTTTACCTATACTATAAATAGTTATGGCAAAAAGAAAAAGGAAAATTAAAATTGTACAAACTTTTAAACAAAGCGAAATTAAAGTAAAAAAAATATCAGACAACATAATAATTTGATTAATAAGACCAATGATAACAAGGCAAAACATTGCGCCTAATACAATCAAACTAAGCCAAGTTAAAACAGAAAAATTGATTGTAATTTCCTGATTAAGTTTTATTTTTTTGATATATAAATAAATTCCGGCAATTAAAACTAAAGATAAGGGCGCTATGGTAAGAGGAAAAGATTTGCTTAAAAAATCAGAAAAATATGGGTGAGCTTGAAAACTGAAATAAGCAAAGGAAACCACAATAGTCCAAAGTAGAGAAAGACTTATAAAAAGATAAAATAAAAAATTAACTTTATTCATTTTGCTCATCATAGGAAAGATTTATTAAAAAATCCAGTCTACTTTTTTTGTGTGGCTTCTTCAGCTTCGCCGATCATGTAAAAATCGTCATCAGAAAGATCATCATATTTTCCTTGAATAATATTGTTTACGCCTTCAACAGTTTTTTCTCTTTCGATATATTTACCTGGGATATTGGTAAATTGTTCAGCGGTATAAAAAGGTTGGGTCATAAATTTAGTAATTTTTTTGGCTCTTTGTACAGTAATTTTTTCAGCTTCTGACAATTCGCCTTCTCCTAAAATAGCAATAATATTTTGCAAAGAACGGTAACGTTCTAGTACTTTAGTTGCCTGTTTTAATGCGAGGTAATGTTTTTCTCCCAAAACAGAAGAATCAAGAGTAGAGGAAGAAGAAAGAGGGTCAACTGCAGGGAAAATTTTTTGCTGGGCAATTTTACGAGACAGGACAACGACAGTATCCAAGTGAGAGAAAATAGCTTGAATTGCAGGATCAGAAAAATCATCAGCCGGCACATAAACAGCCTGAACTGAAGTAATAGCGCCTCCTGGTGTGGAAACAATTCTTTCCTGAATTTCGCCTAGTTCTGAATTCATAGTTGATTGATAGCCTGTTTCCGAAGGAATGCGACCCAAAACCGTAGAGATTTCGGCTCCAGCCTGAATAAAACGGAAAATATTATCAATAAAAAGTAGCACTTCTTTACCTGTCAGATCGCGGAAATATTCAGCTAGAGTGACAGCGGTTAAAGGAGTGCGAAAACGCATAGCAGGATATTCATTCATTTGTCCCAAGACAATGCCCACATTTTGTAGCACGTTAGTTTCTTTAAGGGTTAAATATAGTTCTGTGCCTTCACGGGTTCGCTCACCCACTCCGCCAAAAACTGATTTGGTGCCGTGTTTCATAGTAGTATTATGGATAATCTCAGTAACTAATTGAGTTTTTCCCACGCCTGCCCCGCCAAAAAAACCAATCTTTCCGCCTTTGACAAAAGGAGTAAAAAAATCAATAGCTTTAAGGCCTGTTTCGATAATTTCTGTAGGGCTTTTGACCTTAACAAAGCTGGGACTAGGAATATGAATAGGAGCAGTTTTATCAGCTTCTATTGGCCCTAGATTATCAACTGGTCTTCCAAAAACATTGACAATTCTACCCTGCATTTTTTCTCCCACAGGCACATGTAAAACGTCGCCAGTATCTTTGACTGGGACACCGAGAAAAAGTCCTGAAGTTGGTGACATTGCTAGACATCTAACTGTATGATTTGATAAATGTTCAGATACTTCCAGAATTAGTTGTTCTTTATTTTGAACCTCTAAGGCATTATAAATATCAGGGACATAAAGAGGGAAGTGGACATCAACTACCGCTCCTTTGATTGCCACAATTCTGCCAATTTGAGTATTATTTTTAGTTTTTTGTTCTTTGTCTGGTTTTTTTGAGTCATTACCTTTAGTTTGTTTTTCTTCTCCAGGTTTAGTTTCTTCCTTTTTTGTTTCCACTAATTCTTTAGAGTCTTTGGAAGAAATATTTTGTACTTCTTCTTTTTCTAATTTTTCGGGCATGGTATTTTCGATTTTTTTATCTTCCATTGTTTTATTCTTCAGCCCATAAAGCCCGACCGGCTTGGACTTCTTGAATTTTACGATCAATCATCTTTCTTCTTGCTTTATTATATTCAAGCTGAAGATCTTTTAGTAGTTTATCTGCATTATCTGATGCAGTTTTCATAGCAATCATTTGAGCAGTATATAAGGATAATTTAGAATCTAAAATTTGCTGGCGAAATAATGCATATCTTAATTTTTCTGACACTTTTTCAATTAATTCTTCAATATCTGGTTCAAATAAAAATTCTCCCTGAGCCTCTTCTTCGCTTTCAAGCTCCGTAGCCATATCTAAAGCTGGTTCTAATAATTCCAAAAAAACTACATCTCTTGTTGTCGTGTTGATATATTTAGAATAGATAAGATGAATCTGATCATAATAAACAAACATATTAATTAAATTGTGTAAATTTTCAATTTTTACTTCTTCCGGAACATCATAAGGATACCATTGTAAATCCGGATATCTTCTTTTAAATTTTTTAAAAATTTCCTGACCCTTGGAACCAATGACAAAGTAATCAGCTCTAAGATATTGAGGTACAATTTTTTCTAATTTTTTTTCTATTTCAGTATTATAAGAGCCGCATAATCCTTGATAGGAACTGATAACAATAATAGCTTCTTTGCGTAAAGAAGAGGTTTTAAAGTGTTTATCCACTTTTCTTAGTTCTTGTAAAAAAACACTTTGTCTTTCTTTTTTTAATTCTCTTAAAATCTGAGTAGCTTCCTCGACAAATCTTTGGCTATCCAAAACTGCCCTTCTTAAACTTGTCATTCTCATAGTAGCAATTTGCTGCAGAGAAGAAGCAAAGCCTCCGACTGATTGGACCACAATTTTTTGTTCGTTGATTTCGTTAATTTTTGCCAATTAAATTGATAATTAACTTTGAGTGACAAAGTTAATTATTTTGCTGACCACTTTTTTTATATTTTTCTAAAAGTCTTTCGACATAGTCATTTATTTCAGTCAAGTCTTTAGCTTTATGACAAAGATCTTTAAAATTTTCATTAGTATTTTTTCTATAAAATTCTAAAAAATTTTTCTTAAAATTAGGGAATTCTGCTAACTCCATATCATCCAATTTACCAGAAGTAGCCAGATGTAAAATGACAATTTGTTCATCTTCGCTCAGGTTATGTTTAGAATCTTGAGAAAAAATTTCCATTACTCTTTTCCCACGATTGATATCTCTTAAAGTATCTTCAGAAACTTCTGTATTAATAGTTTCAAAAGATTTAACCTCGTTATAACGAGCTAAAGCTCTACTGGCTAACTCTCCCACTTTTTTCATTAAAGAAACCTGAACTTTACTTCCGATACGAGAAACAGAAGTTCCACTATTTACAGCGGGTAAAATCCCTTCGTGCATCATATTGGCATCAAGATAAATATGACCATCAGTAATAGACATAAGATTGGTAATAATATAGTCGGACACGTCACCAGATTGAGTTTCGGCAATTGGTAGAGCAGTGATAGAACCTCCTCCTAATTTTTCGTTGACTTTTGACGCTCTTTCCAAAAGTCTGGAATGGAGAAAGAAAATATCTCCAGGATAAGCGTCTCTTCCTGGTGATCTTTTTAAAAGTAGAGAAACCTGTCGATAAGCCTTTGCCTGTTTTGATAAATCATCATAAATTATTAAAACATCTTTACCTTTATACATAAAATGTTCTGCAATAGCTACTCCTGCATATGGCGCTATATATTGTAGAGATGGAGGATCATTAGAAGTGGTAATAACCATGGTGGTATATTCCATCGCCCCTCTTTCAGCCAAAAATTGCATTGTGGCTTTAGCTTTGGCTGCCTGAGTACCAATCCCTACATATACACAGATGACATTTTTGCCTTTTTGGTTAGCGATAATATCCATAGCCAATCTAGTTTTCCCGGTTTTTCGATCACCGATTACCAATTCTCTTTGACCTTTGCCAATCGGAATAGTTGTATCGATAACCATAATACCAGTTTGAATAGGATCTAAGATTGGAGCTCGATCAAGTACAGGTGGGGCTGGAAATTCTACCAATCTATGCTCTTCAGCTTTGATAGTTCCTTTACCATCAATTGGTTCTCCAAGAGGATTGACTACTCGACCTAAAATATTTTTTCCAGATGGAATAGTCATTTTAGAATTTTGTAAAACTACCTGATCGCCTTGTTTAATTTGGGTATAATCTCCCATCACCACTGATTCGATGTGGCTATCATCAATTCCTAAAATTAAAGCCTTAACTGGTCCTTCTTGAGTTTTGACAATAATAATATCTTCAATTTTAGCTTTGGGTAAACCGACCACTTTACAAACTCCATCACCGATATAGATTACCTCTCCCACTTGAGAAATACCTTCAATGATTTCTTCAGGGAAAGCAAAATCAAGAGTTTGAGTAAAAGTTAGTTTATCAGGAATATGGAGAAAATCTTCATTTAAATCTTTAATAAAATTATTATCTTCATGATTTGACTCTTCTTGTTTTAAATTCATTGTATTGACAGCCAAAGGATCAAATACAAAATCATCAGGCAGAGCACTAAAATTATCTAAATTTGTGTCTTTCAGTAATTGCTCGATTTTTTTATCTGTTTTCATATTTTTTACCAAATTATTATTCTTATATTTTAAAGATAACATTATCAAAAACAAATTTAAAGCTTGACATATATTAAGACCTACAGTTTACTTAACTCTTACTTACTAATAGTAATTTTTGCGTTATTTCTACTACAAACTTATTATTTATGCCAATTAAATAACTACTTAAAAGATCCAAATACTCATTAACTATTTGATACTTGACAAGCATATGTAAATTTCTCTAAGATGGATAATAGTTAATAAAAAATCCATAAAAAACGGAATTACCGTTTCTTATAAAGGAGGTGAAAATATGAAAACTGCCCAAAGACTTTTTTCTTTTGTCGCAATTGTTATAACTGTTTTAGTTGGTATGGCTGTAGTAGCTCAACCTACTTACGCTATGTTTCAGGATGCAACCCTAGATCTTGAAGATAGTAGACCAGAACAATCCGGAACTCATACTTTTACCTTTACAGTTCCTACTGGAGGTACTTTTGATGATTTCATTTTTGATTACTGTCAGGAGCAATCAGGAGGATCTTGTACTACTCCAACAAATATGGATGCAGACGCAGGAACTCTTGGTTCTTTGACTGGGTTGACTTATGCTAACTGGGCCGAGGATGCTTCATCAGATAATAATACTTATGCCATGGAGCATAATGGTGCAGGAGAAGTAGTCGCTGATAATACCACTATTGTGATAGAAATTGATTCTGTGAAGAATCCTCTGATTGCAGGCTGTAATGCTAACGGAGTTAACTCATCAGCTTCTACTTGTTATGTTCAAGTGACAGGAAGAAATAGCGTGGGGAGTACTTTAGATACAGCTATCTTATCTTTCACTGTGGTTGATGATATTTCTGTGACTGCAAGAGTAGACCCCACTTTCACCTTTGTGATCGAAGGTGTTCCTACATCTACAACTACAGAAGCAGGAGCTATTACTACTTCTATTGGAACCGATTATAATACTTTACCATTTGGTAACTTAAGAGTTGGTACAGAGAAATTTGGAGCTCACAAATTGACTGTCACTACTAATGTAGATGGTGGTTATACCGTGAGTATCAGAATGGCTACTCCAATGACTGGGGTATATAGTACCAATAATATTGACCCATTTGCTCGTGCTGGAGTGTCTTGGTCTAATCCATTAGCATGGCAGATTCCACAAGGAACTAATGCTAATGTAAACACTGGTTGGATTGGAGCTCATACGACCGATGATAATGTTGAGGAATCAACTACTGGAGCTGCAAATGGTCCTTATAATGGCGCTGCTAAATTTGGTCCAGTCAATAGCAGTGAAAATATAGTTATGAGATCTGCTACTTCTGATAATGGGACTACATTTGTGTACGTCACCTATGCTATAGAAGTGAACAGTGCTCAACCTGCTGATACTTATACTGGAGTATTGTTATACAATGCTTTACCAACTTATTAATGATTTGGTTAAGAATTAATAAAAAACACCTCTTTTTAAAGAGGTGTTTTTTTATCGTTAAGTATTTTTAAGTGGATAAATTTTATGATTTTAGTTATTATAATAGTATGGCTTTTTCTAAGTTTATAAGGCTAGCTATCGCGTTTTTTATTTTTTCTATTTTTTCTATAACCCTACCTTCTAAAACTTATGCTTGGTGGGATACTGATTGGCATTATCGTTTTAAATATACGATTGATAACTCTGGTGTAGGTGAAGATTTATCAAATTTCCCACTGCATATAGCTTTGACCAATGATACTCCAGCTGGCTTTTGGACACACGTAAATGCTAATGGTTATGATATTAGAATTATTGACGAGGATGATAGTACTAATCTTACTAGCTATGCTCATTTAGAAGGATGGAGTAGTGCTAGTAGTAAAGGTCATTTGTGGGTTAAAAAAACAGTACAATCTTCAACTAATGATAGTGATGAATTTGTCTGGATTTATTATGGTAATTCTTCTATCTCTTCAAGTCCTTTTTCTGATACCACTAAACAAAATACTTATAATAGTAATTATGTAGGGGTATGGCATTTGGATGAAACATCTGGAACTCATTATGATGCTACCTCAAACAATAATGATTCTAGTTCAGTTTCTGTGCTTACTCAGGGTTCTGCTATTGGGATGATTGACGGAGCTGATAGTTTTAATGGAAGTAGTAATTATATTTCTACAACAGCATCATTAAATTGGACTTCAACTAATGCATTTTCTTTTTGTGGATGGTTTAATTTTGCAAATAGCACTACTGGATATATGCTTGCCACAAGTAATACTGTTGGAAGCGGAGCATTAATTTCTTCACTTTCAAAAGATAGTTATGAATCAGGAAAGGTATCATTTATTGTAGGAAAACAAGGTACTGGTCAAAGCCATATTGAATCGTCAATTTCTTATCAAACTGATCAGTGGGAATATTATTGTGGCGTTTATGATGGAAGTGACAACATGTATTTGTATCGAAATGGAGTTTTAGTTGGCTCAGGATCATATATTAACGGTTCAGCTACAAGCAATGGTAGTGGTTTTTATATGATGTATGAGAATAATAATAGTAACTATGTAAATGGTAAGCTTGACGATGTTAAAATTTACAATAATGCTTTTTCATCTGAGTGGATTGAATATGCTTATAAATCAGACGGAGGAACGGGAGGAACGGGAGGAACGGAAGAAGAAAAATATTTTATTGAAGATGTTCCTTCTGGATTAAGTGTTTTATCCAGCTCTAATTGGTCAACTAATTTAACTACGACTGGAGCTCATGATATGACTGGAGTAGGTATCAAAAATAGTTCTTATCGTATTGCCACTTTTAATGTTGATTTTGAAGCTAATTATAGCTGGACAAGCTTAACTGCTGGAGCAGATAGCACTACAGCATTTTTCCATTATCCTGGAGGGATTACAGAAATGCCTGGAGTAGCTAGTACTACTTATACTCTTTATGTTCCGCGTAATGGGAAACAAATGCTTTTGCTTTGTCCTGGAGCTGAAAGTTTAGAAGATGTCACTCCTGGGTGTACAAATGGTTATTATTTAAATGCTAATGATTCGAATGTTACTGTAAACACAGAAGATGGAACTGAATATTTTAAGGTTAGTGGACTGACAAGTACTGGAGGGAAAGGAGTTGATCCCTCAATGACTTTCACAATAGAAGAAGTGGCTTCCGGCGTAGTGACCAACGGGATGACGACAAATGAGGCTAGCACTTACGATACCTTACCTTTTGGAAATTTATCTGCTGGGGAACAGAAAATTTTAGCTCATAAGTTAACAGTAGATACTAATGCTCCAAATGGCTATAGCGTGAATATGAAGCTTTTGTATGGAAATTTACAAGGAATTTATCCAGATAATTATATTAGTCCTTTTGCCAAAACTGGAGTGACATGGACTAATCCTTTAACTTGGCAAAGCCCAACAGGGACAACCTCTAATGTTAATTCTGGCTGGTTTGGAGCTAATACTTCCGATACAAGAGTCTCTGGTTGGTCTAGTGGTTCAGGGAAATATGGTCCAGTGAGTACAGTTTCTCATACGGTAATGGAATCATCAGAAGCAGATGAGGGGACTTCTGTTTATGTCACTTATTCACTTGAAGTTAATGTTTACCAACATGCAGATTTATATAGTGGTACTTTAGTTTATGAAATTTTACCTCAGTACTAGATTTTGAAAACTTTTAATCTTTCTGAATATTAATTCAAAATAGAGATTATTTCTTTGTAATAAATTGGAACTCGTAATGATACTGTTTTTAAAGGAAATTGTTATTTTCTTTTAGTCAATTTTTGCCACTCAACCAAAATAGGAGCAGCCACAAAAGTGGAAGAATAGGTTCCAGAGACAGTACCGATAAGTAGAGCCAAAACAAACCATTTAGTGGTTTCTCCTCCAATTAAAAATAAAACCAAGAGCATAAAAATAATAGTCATAGAATTATTGACAGACCTTCCGAGAGTTTCATTACAAGCTTTATTAACAATAGTTTCAAAGTCAATTTTAGGATATTTTTTTAAAGATTCTCTGATACGATCATACACCACAATAGTATCATGAACAGAAAAAGAGAGAGTGGTCAAAATAGCGGTCATAAACAAAGTATCAATTTCAATACCATAAAAATGACCTAAAATAGCAAAAATCCCCAAAGTAATAAAACTATCATGAAACATAGCAATAATAGCAGAAATTCCGTACTCTTTATTTTTGAATTGTCTCCAGACAAATAATAAGATGACCAAAGCAGCTAAGGTAATAGCAATTAAGGCTTTTTTGAGCGTTTCAATACCCATGGTAGGGCCAAGAGTTTCAAATCTTTTTTCCGTCAAAACAGCGCTAACGGTAGCTATACCGCTTACACTGGCAATTTTTTGCTGATACAGAGTATTTTGGGTTTGATCGATTGCTTTGGTTTTAAGCAAATAAGTATTTTTACCTGTTTCCTGAATTGAAGAAACATCAATATTATCATTTTGAGCAATTTGAGTTAAGAGTTCCTTGTTGATTTGGTTTTGATATTGACTGTTAATTTCAATTTCTAAAAGTGTGCCTCCGGTAAAATCAATAGCAGGTTTTACTCCCCAAAAAACTAGAGCTAAAATTCCTGGAATCAAAAAAATACAGGAAAATAAATAATAGAAGACGCGATATTTCATGAATTCAACCATTTTTCAAATTAAAAATTTCAAATGTAAAATTAAAAATTATTTTTACTTTTAAAATTTTATCAACTTATTTTATTTTCTACTTGAGCCTGATAATCTTTTCCTTTATAAAAATTACGCATTAATGTTCTGGTCACCACAACGCCAGTAAACATACTGATCAAAACTCCGATTAGTAAAGTTAAAGCAAAACCTCTTACCATTCCTGATGTCACTAAAAATTGGAAATTGAAAGGATTAAGTAAAATTAAGGCTGTCAGAATAGTTGCAAGATTAGCGTCTTTAATGCTATCCCAAGCTTTTCCAAATCCTAGTTCCATGGCTAGTTGCCAATTTCTTCCTTGTCTCAATTCTTCTTTCATTCTTTCAAAAATTAAAATATTAGCATCAACTGCCATTCCTACAGATAAAATAAAGCCAGCTATTCCAGGAAGAGTGAGAGTAATAGGAATTAATTTATAAATATTTAAAGTAATTAGTCCATAAATAATTAAGGCTAAATTGGCAAAAAGACCAAGTTTACCATACAAGGCAAGCATAAAAGCCATAACTAATAAAAGTCCGATCAGACCAGCAATAATACTTCTTTGAATTGATTCTTGACCAAGTGTTGGGCCAATAGTTTTCTGCTCCAAAATTTTAATCGGTACTGGTAAAGCTCCAGCGTTAAGCTGGATAGCTAGTTGTTTAGCGCTACCAATTGTAAAATTACCAGAAATAATTGCTTGACCGTCACGGATAGGTTCATTAACAGTCGGAGCAGTAACTGGATATTCATCCAAAAAAATAGCAAGTGGCTTGCCTACATTTCTTCCGGTAATTTCAGCAAATTTCTGTTTACCTTCATCATTAAAGGAAATGGCTACTACTGGTTCGCCACTCGCATTATTGGTGCCAAATTGGACCATAGCTTTTTTCAATTCTTTTCCGGTTAAACCAGTTGGTTGATAAACAAAAATAGGAATCGTGCTAGGAGTAGCATCTTTAAATTCTTGAGGAATTTCTCTAAAATCAAGCTGAGCAGTTTGTCCAATCAACTTGATAGCTTCGTCAATATTTTCGATCCCTGGCAGTTCAACCAAAATACGATAATTTTCTCCAACTTTAGATGTCTGAATTACTGGTTCAGAAACACCATAAAGATCAACGCGACGGGCAATCACTTCTTTGGCTGAGTTGAGCGCTTCAGTTTTATTTTCATTCTCAATTTGACTCATGTCAGCTTCTAGAACCAGTTGGCTGCCTCCTTGTAAATCAAGACCTTTTTTGATGTTAAGATCGCGGTAAAATTTACCAATTTTAATTTCTGGAGAAGAAATTGATAGGTCAACTTTTTTTCCAAAAGCAGAAAATTTAACAGGAACATCTTTGGGAAAGGAAATAATCGCACATACAATAGTTAAAAAAATAATAAAAAATAAAAGCTGGCGTTTTTTCATACAACTTATTTTAACCAGTTAGAAAGAAAATACAAGAAGGATTTAGCTTACCATTTCTTCATCGTCACCAATAAGCATAACTCTAGATCCCATCAAAATTTGACTGATAAATGGATCACGTCTTTTTTTACGAAATTCAAATTCTTCTTCCGTCATTACCGAATAATTGATTTCTCTAGTTAATTCTTTTTCAAATTGAGCCACTAAACTTGATAATTCTGGCATAACCAAATCTCCAATAATAAGAATATCAACATCAGTTTCTTGGTGCTGTTTGTGGCGGGCAAACCTGCCAGATAAAAGAGCAAACTTGATTTTGCCAAGACGATTTTTTTCTTTAATAATAGCTTTCCCGAGTCCTGTGCTTTTGGCAACCAGCTGTAAAAGCTCATTATAATAAGGGTAATCTCTGCGGAAACCATAATAAAGTCTATTGGCTCTTTGTTCTTTTTTAAGCATACCTTTTTCTTCCATTTGAATCAGTTCTCTTCTGACAGCATTGATTTCTTCTTCAGTTAAACGGACTAATTCTCTTACATAATAAATTTTAGCTGGATCCAAGAGGAAAATTTCTAGTAGTTTGACTCTGGTTTGGGAAATAATAAAGTCTTGAAGTGAAGGCATACTAAAAAATTTAAACCAAATTATTTGGATTAAACTTACTTATTTTTAATTTAAAATCGATTTTAATATAACATAAAGAATAAGTTTTGTGAACTGTTTATCTTATAAAAAAACGCGCTTTTAAAAAGCGCGTTTTAAAAAGTATTTGAATCAACTTATTGAGCAGTTTTTTGCCCATAATCTAAAGATTTATTACCTATAGCCACATTGGAAATCCAAATTTTACCAGGAGTAAAGTTGATTTCCTGATTATTTTTGTCATAAAATTTGGTTCTAGCAGTTCTGGATTTTTTGGCCCAAGTGATTTGTTCAGCTTGACCATCATGGAACCAGACAGCCTTACCATTACCAATAGTGCCATAAAGCAGGTGAGCATTATTAGCATAACCATCATTAGCGCTACTTTCTTGAGAATACATCAGAATAACATTAGTAACTGTGATTGTTTGTTTTTTATTCAAATCCTGATGCTCTTTACCGGCATTACTGCGAGCATAAACATTGTTATTGGGATCATAGGCCCAAGAAACAGAATAATCACCGGCAGGAGAATTTTCCCAGAAATTGTAATAAACAGTTTTAATATCACCTTTTGTTACTGCAGTATCATTAAATTTCCAAGCAACAAATTCTTTATCCCATGAATTACCTTCTTCATCAACATTAGTTAAACCTCTTTCTTTGGCAGCATAATTCCAAAGTCTTTCAGTGGTTGAATACATAGTATGTTCGGTAGCAACGGTGTGTCCAATTCTTTCATAATCTCTCCAGAAAGTGGGATAACCAATTGAGAATTGATTAAGATCGTTATAAATTCCCCAGCCATATTTATCAATCTGACCAAGAGCATCAGCCTTAGCGCCATTGGCACAACCTTCACCAGTAGTGGCCTCACAGTGTGCTCCACCAACATGAGTGTAAAGAGGATAATCTCCATATTCAGAGGCCCAATCCAAAAAATAAGTTCGTGCGCTTCTTATTGGACCAACAATGACTTCATAAGCTTGAGCATCACAATAAAAAACTCCCATGAAACGTGTAATTCCGCCTTCAGCCAGAGTCTCATAAACAATATCAGCACTAGAAAGCCCAGATTGTGGGCGAGCTTCTTCGTGATTCTCAATCATCACCATTAATGGTCTTTTTTTCTCCCAAGCCGTTTTTTCTGTCACACTGTATTTGACTCCGTTCATCGGACAAACTTCGGTTTTTGGTCCGGAGTTATCAATAAGTGCTTTTAAATCTGAATTTTGAGCTTGCTGAGTTTGTTGAGTTTGCTGAGTCTGTTGTCCACCTGGATTTAAAATATTTGGAGGAGTGACAACGAAACTGAAAATAGCGTAAGAAGTACCAGTAGCAAAGAGATAGAGCCCCAAGAAAGATAAAATTGTCAAAATAATGTTTTTATTCATTGTTGTAGAAATTTTGTCATTTCAATAAAAAAATGCAAAAAGAAAAGGTGATTGCCTTTTCTTTAGACTGCTTTTATTTTGCTTGCAATGACTTTAATTTATTTAAATTAATAGCAAATAATAAAACCAAGCTAAGTATATATTATGCATTGAGATTAGTAGCTTTGTCTACTACCTTTTTTTCTTCATCTGAAAGTTTGAAAGCTAAACCCTCGCCTTTTTTGACAATTTTGGTATA
>JAAZND010000073.1 GCA_012798485.1 Candidatus Beckwithbacteria bacterium
GCAAGAGTAGTGGCATTTTCAAAATCAGAGAATTTTTTTATGTCGTTGACTCTATTTGACTCGTTGTCAGTAAATGCCTGGTGCATCTTGTCAGCATTTTTACTAAAGAGATACGTCCGTACTGCTTCCCTAAATAGTTCGCTTCTGTTCCTTAGCTCAATCTCAGCCTGTTTATCAACCGCCTGCAATAAGTCGTCGGATAATGTTATGTTAATGACTTGATTTTTTCTCATAGAGACAGTGTACATACATGTGTGTACAATGTCAATAGCTGTGTATGATCAATTCTCTTTTTTGTACTGTCTCATTTGTCTCGTTTTACTCGAGTTATAGCGACGAAGGGGTTCCATACCGGCACTGCCAGCCAGGACAACTTTTGACTTTAAAGCTACTCCCTAAGTTATAAATTTTAACCTTTCACAATATTCAAAAATGATTTTTTTGATAAAATTTAACAACAAATGAATAGCTATAAACAGACTCTTAAATTAATCCTTATTAAAGCTGGGAAAATAATTCTTTATAAAAAAATAAAGGTGGAGGAAAAGGAAAAAGATGAAATTGTTACTTCCGTAGATATTGCTGCTGATGATTTTATAATCAAGCAACTAAGTACAGAATATCCAAATATTCCGATATATTCAGAGGAAAAAGAAAATTATAAAAGCCAAAGTAAAACAAGGTGGATGGTTGATCCTTTAGATGGAACTACTCCTTGGGTTTGGGGTAATTCTGGTTTTTCCATTTCAATTGCGTTGGAAAAATATGGAGACATCGTTGTGGGTGCAGTTTATGATCCGGTTATGAAAGAATTTTTTTATGCTGAAAAAGGTAAAGGAGTGACTAGAAATGAAAACCCAATAAGATCAGCTATAAATGTTCCTTTAAAGGAAATGCTTATGGTAGTAGATTGGGGTAATAAAAAAGAAAAAAGGAAAGAAGGACTTAAGTATTTTAAACATTTTTTCTTCCTGAAATGTTTACCAGAAGAGTTTTACCTCAATTTGCCCCAGCATTAGGCCTATGTCGCATTGCCGAAGGCAGGATTCATGCCCTTGTTTGTAATGATACCTGGATTGAGGATTATTCAGCAGGGGCGCTTATTTTAAAAGAGGCAGGAGGATTTTGTAGTAATTTTTACCATACAGATAATTTTAATCATAGAGAATTTGGAATTATTGCAACTAATGAAAGATCAACTCATCAACAAATTGTTAAATTTTTGAGAAGAGCTGGAGATTTTATATAATTTTTGGCAAATAAGTCTAGATTTATTTTACGTCCTGTTTTTCCAGAATTTCCGTCACAGTTTCAAACAATACACGATTATCAACTGGCTTGGTCAAAAATTTATCAGGTTGATAATGAAGCTTAACTTCCTTAGCTGTAGCTCTATCGGTTTTGGCTGTCAAAATAATTACCGAAATTTCAGAATTGATCACTTTGATTTCGTTACAAAGAGTATAGCCATCAACTTCTGGCATCATCAGATCAACAATAGCCAGTTCTGGTGATTTTTTAGTTATAATTTCCAAGGCTTCTCGTCCATTGGCAGCTTCAAAAACTTTATATCCGAGTTTTTTACCTTTACTTTCAATTAATAATTTTACGGCTTTGCGTAAAGGTTCATGATCATCAACTACGAGGATTTTTTTCATTTTTTCTCTATATTTTGCAATATAGATTAAGAAATTAAATAAATATATTTGCTACATATTAATATAACCTTTTAACATAGATTGTTCAAGGTTTAATCTTTCTAAAACAATGAAAATCCTTTATTATATATTATATAAATATGCTGCCCGATGAAAATAATAATTTAAATACGTCTGATTCTACTTGCTTTTGGGAACTAGCTGAAGAATGGTTTTGGAAAATTGACGCTTCTGGTCTACTTATAGCAGTTTCCCCTAACGCCGAAAGAATTACCGGATATAAAATTTCCCAAATGATTGGCAAACCTCTGTTTAATTTTGTTGACTCAACACAACTTTCTCATTACCAAAAAGTTTTTACCAGAATCTCTGTCACTAAAAAAGATTTTAAGGAAATAGAGACAATTTTACTTTATAAAAATAAAAAAGCTTTTGTTGAAATCAGCGGCAAAGCTATTTTAGGTTCTTATTATGAGTTTTTAGGAGTCAGTGGGATTTGCCGTGATATTTCCAAGTATGGATTGTTAGAGAAACAAATTGAACAGGAGAGAGAAAAATATATGATTCTTTCACAATTAACTTCAGAAGCCTTAGTGATTCATAGTCAAGGTCAAATATTAGAAGTAAATAATACTTTTTTGCATATGTTTGCCTATCATTCAGCCGAAGAAGTTATCGGCAAAAACCCTTTAGTTTTAATAGCTCCAGAGTCAAAAGATGATGTTAATAAACATATAAATAGTAATTTTTTTGGTAAATATGAATTTACTGCTATTACTAAAGACAAAAAATTATTTTTTGTTGAAACCAATATTAAACAAATTAAATATGAAAATAAAAATGCAAGACTAGTTTGTATAAGAAATATTACCAAGGAAAAATTGGCAGATGAGGAATTAAGTGCAAGTGAAGAAAGATTTAGAGCAATAACAGCGATGGCACAGGATATTATTATACTTTTAGATCAAAAACAACGTATTGTTTTTTGTAATCCAGCACTTGAAAATATCTTAGGCTATACAGAAGAAGAGATTAAAGGAATAAAATTAAATAAATTGGTAAGACATGGAGACAGTCAAGCAAAAGTAGTAATTCCTAATTCTGGAAGATTGATAGAATTACAAATTATCAAAAAAGATAAAACCAAAATTTATATAGAGCTTTCTATTTCTCCAGTAAAATTGAAAGGAGAGTTGTATTTCGTAGTGATTATTCACGATATTAATCGTCGCAAGAATAATGAACAACTCATTAAAGATCAGAATAATTATTTGGAATCTTTGATAGATAGTTTACCAATTGCTGTTTTTGGCAAAAATCCTGTGACAAGAGAATTTACTATCTGGAATAAAAAAGCTGAAGAATTATTTGGTTTAGAAAAAATTAAAGTTATTGGAAAAAGTGATTATGACTTTTTCCCCAAAAAACAAGCAGATTATTTTCATAAAGTTGATAGTGAGGTAATTCGAAAGCGAAAAATTTTAGATATTCCAGAAGAAGAAGCTAATTCTAGTTATTTAGGGAAAAGATTACTGCATACTATTAAAGTGCCAATTGTAAATGAACAGAATCAAGTAAGTTCATTATTGGCTATTTCTGAAGATATTACTGCTCGTCGTCAAGAGGAGGAGGCTTTATTTTTTGAAAAGGAATACCTCGATATTACTTTGCGTTCTATTGGTGACGGGGTGATTACTACTGATGTTGATAGCAAAATAACACATATTAATCAAGTTGGAGAGGTAATGACTGGCTGGAAAGAAAGTGAAGCTCAAGGTAAGCCCTTTGCAGAAATTTTTAATATTATCAAAGAAGATACAGGAGAAAAAGTCTCTGATCCAGTCAGGACAGTTTTAACTACAGGGGAAACATTAGAAATGGCTAATCATACTCAATTGATTGCAAAAAATGGAAAGAAAACAAGCATTGCTAATAGTTGTGCCCCAATTAAAGACTATGGAGGTAAGATTAAAGGGGCGGTTTTGGTTTTTCGAGATGTTACTACCAAAAAACTTTTACAGGAAAAACTTTTAAAACAGGTTGACTTACTTAAACGTTTTAAGAATGTAGCAATTGATAATATCTTGACTATGAAACAACTAGAGCAGGAAAATATCGAATTAAAAAATAAACTTAGGAAAAAAAATGAAAGTTCAATATAAATTAACCATAATCATTCTCCTAATTCTTTGGATAAGTATAGCTATTCTTTCTTTTTCTTCAAATTATTTAGCACAAAAAACTCTTGAAAAAAACGTTGAAGATCAAATAGTAGATGTAACCACTTTTAAAGAGATTCAAATCAACAAATTTATTAATAGTGTTCAAAAACAACTACAAGATATTGCTAATGTTGGGATGGCTTCTGATTACTTATTTCAATTTCATAATTCTTTAGAAGAAAAATTAAATATGGCAGCAGAAGAAAATGAGAAAATAGCCGAAGCCTCAGTTTCAGCTTTTTTGAAAGAAAAGATTCTTTTTACAAATTTTTCCGAAATATCCATTCTGACAGAAAAAGGGAAAATAGATATTACCACCAATGATAAGCTGGTTGATCAATATACTACTAATGAAAAATTCTATATTGAAGGCAAAAAAGATATTTATGTTGAAATAAAAAATTATAATCAAGAATTTAATAATAAAGAAATTTTAATTGCTATACCAGTTAAATTAAGACAATCAGAGGATCGAGCAGTTATAATAGGTAAAGTTCCTTTAAATAATTTAAATGATATTATTTTGGAAAGAACTGGCCTAGATACTAGTGGCAGAAGTTATTTAGTTGATATTGATAAAAATTTATTGACTTTTGTAGATAATAATCAGCAACCACCAACAGAAATGAAAGATGTTAAAGTTGAGTCCGAAATTATTGATTTATGTATTAAACATAAATCTGAGAATCCATTAGTTTTAAAGGATTATCTTAATTTTGAGCATAAATCAGTTATAGGAACTTATCATTGGTTGCCTTCGATCAATGCTTGTTTAATTACTGAAATAAATAGAGATGAAGCGTTAAATATAGTAAAGATTATCAATCAATCAATCAGAACCCATAGTCTAGTAATTACGATAATCGTAGCTTTTTTGGTTTGGCTGTTTGCTAAATTTATGACTAAAAGAGTATCAATCTTAAAAGAGCAGGTTGAAGCAGTGGCAAAAGGAAATTTTGATCAAGTCATCAAGGTCAGCCAAAAAGATGAAATTAGTGATTTAGCTAAATCTTTTGATAAGCTGCGTTTAGAAATTAAGAATTTGAAGAAAAGCCTTGAAGATCAGGTGCAGCAAGGTAGTAAAGAATTAAATAAAAAACTAGTAGACTTGGAAAAAATGAGAGATTTGATGGTCGATTCAGAAATTTATGCAGAAAAGATGAGACTAGAAAATGAAAAATTAATGCTACAACTTAAGAAAAGGAAGGGAAAATGAAAATTATTAATCGTTTAACTATCAGTTTTATTATCATGGGTTTATTCCTCGTCTTTTGCTTGTCTGTTTTTATTTACACTATTGTCAATTTAAATTTTAACCAACTGGAGAATTCCTATATTGAGCGAAATGTTAATCGAGTAAAAGAGTTAATTGACGATAAAATTGCTAATTTGGATATTTTAGCTAAAGACTGGGCGTATTGGAATGATCTTTATGCCTATACTACTTACGAAAACCCTGAGTTTACAAAAGGCAATTTAATCCCAGAAAATTTTTCCAATAATATGAAGATTGATATGTTTATTATTGTTGATTATAACGGTAATCTAGTTTATAGCTGGGATAGCTTTAGTAATATAATAAGAGAAGCAAGTGGGAATGCTTTGAAAAAAAATCTTCCTCCTCCCTTTATCCCCTCTTTAATCTCACTAGGCATAAATAAAGAAGGAATTTCCGGTTTGGTTGTTTCTGTTAATGGCAATCAATTTTTAACATTAGCTGTAAGACCAATTTTGCATTCAGATGAAACTGGTCCGGTTGCGGGCTATCTGATTATGGGAAGAGACTTAAGTACAAGAGAAATAAATGATATTGAAAAACTGAGCAAACTGGAAATTAAATTTGAAAAATATGACGATAAAACAATTCAAGATATTAAGAGAAAAGCTTTAAACTTAAATAATATTTTTATTACTAAACAATGGCAGACTACTAATAATTATTTTGTCCAGGATGATATTTTTGGACAAAAAGCTTTAATTTTTGAAGTTCTCTATAAAAGAGATATCTATCAGCAAGGGGTCCAGACTTTTTATTCAATTATGCTGATCATTGTTATTTTGACTGTAGTTTTAGCTATTTTTATGTTTATTTTTAATCAAAAATTATTTGGAGATTTGCTGTCAAGAATTTATGCGCTCAAAAAAGCTTCAGAAAGCATAATTGACGACAAGTTTGAAGTTAACAATAATTCTTATTTTGCAATTTTAAATAAAAACGATGAGCTGGGTGAATTAGCTCAATCTTTTGAAAAAATGCGTATGTTTATTAAACAAACCAATGCTAATTTGCAAAATCTTGTGGCTCAAAAGACCAAAGAAGTGGAAGAAAAACTTGCTAAAGAAGAAAAAACAACTGAAGCAATGCTTTATCTTCTAGAAAGATCTAAAAAGACCAATATTGCTTTACAGGAAAAGGAAAGATTAGTAGAAAAGGCTAATCGCGATTTGATTAAATTAGACAGACTCAAAAATGATTTTTTAAGCAATGTAAATCATGAACTACGCACTCCTTTAACTTCGATCAAAATGTATAACCAAATGCTTTATGATGAAGATTTGGGTTCGGTAAGCCCTGAACAAAAAGATGCCTTGAAAGAAATTCTTGAAGCCTCTGATCATTTACTCGAAATTATTAAAAATATTTTAGCCTTTAAAAAACTGGAGGATGGGAAAACGGAGTTTGTTTTTAGTGAAAACAAAATGGATGAAGTAGTTGATAGTGTTAATACCAATCTTAAAGCTTTTATTCAGGAATCAGCAGTAGAAGTGAACTTTGTAGGTGCGTCTCAGATCCCAGTTTTTAAATTTGATAAAATTAAAATAATTGAAGCTTTGCAAAATTTGATTAGTAATGCAATTAAATATAATCGAGATCATAATCCCATTAAAGTAGTTTTTGCCAAAAAAATTGAAAAAACTGGAGAGTTTTGCGAAATCCAAGTGATTGATCATGGTGTTGGAATTAAGCCTGAAAACCAAAAGAACCTATTCAAAAAATTTTACCGAGTGGAATCAAATCTTACGCAAACGACCGAAGGCACCGGCTTAGGCTTAAGTATTACTAAAGATATTATTCTGGCTCATAAGGGAGAGATTATGATTAAAAGTAAATATGGAGAAGGCACAACCTTTATTATTACCTTGCCCATGAGATAGTTTACTTAAAGTATTATCAAGATTTTTTAACTTAACTTACTTTCGCTATTAGTTTGTTGTATGTTTATAAAAAATTTCGCTTACAGTCGCGGTTTATTTATTAGGCTTTTGATTTTTTTTCTATTTTGGCAAATAATACTTCCTTTATTTTTCTTTTTAATTAAAGACATTTTCCGTTTACAGAATTATGCTAAGTTTTCCTACCCCACTATTGTTACTCCAGCTATTTTTTTGCTATTTGTTATTTTTTATTTTCAGGATTTAAAAAAATTTATTTTTTCACAAAACAAACTGCAGACTTTATTTTTTTCTCTTTTTGCTTTTACCTTTCTTATTTTTTATTTGTCTTTGTATGAAATAGCTAAATATTTAATGCTTACTTTTTATTTGACTGCTAATTGGTTTTATTTAATTTTAGTTTATGGAAGCTTGACGGCAATTTATTTTTTTGCTTTTGCAGCTATTTTTGGTTGTAAGTTTTTGAAGACTTTTCAAAAATTAATTTATCTTTTTTTTGCTTTCAATATTTTGTATTACGGTCTGTTTTTTCTTTTGTTTCCTTATTGGGAGTTTTTTTCTAAAATTACCGGTATTTTAGTCTTTCCGCTTTTAAAAATTTTTTACCCGACTTCGCAAATGATGATAAGTGGTAATCAAGTTGGTCTAAAAATAAATAATTTTTCTGTTGGCTTGGGAGAAGCTTGTTCTGGCACCATGCTGATTTTACTGTTTATCGTTTTGTATGGAGTTTTTTGTTTTTTAAAGCCAGAAAAAATTAATTTTAAAAAAGGTTTAGTTTTTCTTTTTTTAGGCACAATATTAGCTTTTTTACTAAATGTATTGCGTGTTTTTTTTCTTATGCTAATTGGGGTTAATAATCCTAATTTTGCGATGCATCTTTTTCATAACAATGCAACATGGGTTTTATTTGTTTCTTATTTTTGGCTATATCTTCTTGGTACTTACAAACTTATTCTAAAGAGAAAATCTTAACTTGTTTTTGTAAAATGATTGAGCCACCAATTATAGTAAGAATGATTGTTAAATAAAATGTGAAATCAGTAAATAAAGGAGCAGAATAACTGCCACCACCTTCATCTTCTCCTCCAGTGCTGGTAAGGCCGGAAACTATCCAATAATCAATACCATCTTCATTAATTTTAGTGACATTATTGGCACTTGCTGTTAAAAAATATTCGCCACTACAACCATCTATCACTTCATTTAGAGAATTTGCATTGGGACAAATTCTAACCCTAGAGCCACCTTTGTCAGGAATATAAAGAGAAAAGCTAGTTCCCGAATGTCCAGGAATAGAAGTAAAACCTCCTTGATAATGAAGCAAAGCTTTTGCTCCATTACTCTCAATAGTTAAGTTTGTCCAATCTCTATTGGCTGAAAAATCAACATCAAAACTAGCAACGCGATAAGAATCTTTAGTAATTCCTATAGTTTTAGTTCCAGTTTGAACTGAGTTAGTGACATCAGTATTCCAATCAGAAGCCAAGGTAATTTGAGTTGAACTTGGTGGATTAGTGATTACATAACCCTGTGGTTCTGTTGATTCAACCCCAAAAGCTATACTTGGTTCAGGGTTGACGTATTTTCTGACCAAAAACCAGTCAGCTTCGATGGAACCAGAACCACCTGAGCCAGCGTTTGCCCATAAACCAGCATATAAATTGGCAGTAGGAATATTGGCAGAATTTGTGACAGCTGCAGCGGAAGTATCATCATACATTATCTGAGCATTGTCTGTATAGCGACGATATTCAAAAATTTTCCATGAAGATGTTTGACTGGCTGCCGCTTGACTCGTATCTACTGTATTTACAATAGAATGTAAACTATGATCAATTCCAGACCAATTAAATTGATTATTGGTTAAAACAACAGAATTATTAAGATCAAAACAACTAGTATGAGTATTATCAGCAAAACCACTATATGAGCAAAAATTACCGCTGTTGAGAGTATAGTACTGTCTAGATCTGACAGCATATCCAGAACCAAAAGCAGTTTTGGTTCTAAAATAAGATAAAACCCAGGTACCTGAAGAAGTGCCGCTTACTTTTGCAGAATTGCCAGATTCACTATAGGTAGCTGAACCAGAAGAAGCAACAGTCCATAAATTACTATCAACTGAGTTATCATTAAAATCATCATAAAAAGGAAAAGTATTTGCTCCATTGCTGGCACTACTAGCTGAACTATTGCCATAATAAAGATAAAAAGTAGCAGTAGAAGGGCTTTGAGGAATACTATTACATTCTATCCAAACAGTAGCTACTCCGGAGGAATTGGATTCGATCCAATAATCTAATAAAGTATTGCCATCGGATTGAGTAAAGCGAAGGTCATTGAAACTTGCTAAAGCGTGATTACTAAGATAGACAGTGCTAGCAGTATCTGTCCCAGAACCTTCATTAATAATAATTTTTATCTGATAATCAGTTTGAAGACCCGCATTTGAACCAGTGACAGTAATGGCTTTTCGATAAGTATATCCTGTAAGCCAGCTTTCTCCGGCTGCTAAAACATGATTAGAAGTTGACAAGAGACCTATGATTAAGATAACAAAATAACAGATTGTTTTTTTAGAAATTGCAATGAGATTAAAATAAATGCCTAAATGATTAAACATAAAGTTTATTATTTTTTGTATACTTTTAATACACACTTATTATTCTACTAGAAAAAAGAAATGAGCAGCAAGTAGTTGTATAGGTCATATACTTATTGAAAAATCTTGTTTTGAATTTTTAATCATTATCATAAACACGATTTTGTAATCATAAGTAAAGATTTGTAGATAAATCTCCCTTTAACTTCCCTACCACCGAATACTTACTAATTTGTTATTAGATATGCTTAATGTAGAAAGCATCAGTCAAATCCTGACCAGCAGAATAACCAAAATGTGTTCTATTTTAAAAATCTTACTTAATCATAAACTATCTTGTTTACAGCTACATAGGCTGGAATGCCATTTTTACCACAAACAAATTTTTTGGAAAAAATTTAAGATAAACTGAAAGATTATCTTATTAAATTGATAAAATAAAACACAAAATCAATTCTTCTTTATAAAGAAAGAAATTTAATTTAGGTTTGGAAACTTAAATTTTTTACTTCTCTTTTTTCTTATCAAGCTTATCAAGTCCCAGCATTTTGATGCCAAAATAAACTACTAAAGCAATAATAAGAAAATCTATCATTGTATTGATAAAATTTCCCCACATAATTTTAGCTGGACCTAGAGATAGATAAGACTCTTTCAGACTATCTGTAGCGCCAAGGACAATACCTAAAACTGGATTGATAATGTCGTTGACTAGAGAGGAAACTAGTTTAGAAATTGCGCCTCCCAGAATAAATCCGACAGCAAGCCCAACTACTCCTTGTTCTCTGATAAAATCCATGAAACCTTTAAGTTGTTTCAATTTCCATCACCTCCTTTTCTAGTTCAGTTATATTTAATTTTGCTTCAAGCCATTCTACAAATTGTCCTACAAGATGAGAATCAAAATGTGGACCTGATTGTTGTCTTATAGTTTTTATCATTTGTTCCGGAGAGCTGAGATTTTGATAGAATTTTCTAAATGGATCAATGCCAGCGCAATATGAATCAACTAGGATACAAACACGATCAATTAAGGGAATTTGATTTCTTTTCATTTTTTTATTTGGATAAGATTTTTGACTTTGCAAATCTTTCGATGAAGGACACCAATACTGTTGATGGTATAGGCAAGCATCAAGAATAAGTCGGCTTCTTCTTTTATCTACTCCAAATTTTCTCAACAGTGGATTAATTTTATTTGCTCCAACTATAGGATGTTGTCTGATTAATCTCCATTTCTCTGGAGTTAATGATAATGCGTGTAAATTTGAATTTCCATTCCAAATAGGATGCGAATTATTAACTATTGGTTTGATTTTAGCATCTAGCTTGCCATAATCATGAGTTAAACAAGCGACAAATGCTTCTTGGGGAGAAAATCTATCTCTAGGATAAAATTCATCTGTTCCAATTTGCTTATCCTGACAAAAATCTCGAGCAATAAAAGCTACAGCAATAGAATGCAGTAAAATTGTAGGCGCATCATAAGCTTTACCATTAAACTCAAATTCATTAAGAAATACATTGAGATAATTTATAAGATGTTGATCAAAAAAAGTATCTGCAATATACTCTCTAACTTTTTTAGCTAAAAATTCAGCTAGTTTTTTTGTGGTTATATTTCCTTGTAATTCTGGCAGATTTCTAAATTCTTCTGGCAAACTATGCTCAATATAATAACGAGTATCTTCATATTCTGGATTTTGAGTATTTTCTTGATTTGATAAACCAGCTTCTGGTCCTTGAATAATCATAGCTTTGATAGATAAATAACTGTTTGAAATTATAATTGATTTTTTGTTAAACTTAAACAATGATTGGTCATTTACTTTTATATTTATTTTCTTTTGTAGGTATTTGGATTGGTACTGGCATGGCCATTAAATCTATTGAAAAATTGTGCAGGAGCTTAAAGCTTTCTTCTTTCGCAATTTCTTTTTTAGTTTTAGGGTTGTTTACTTCAATTAGCGAGTTTTCTGTTGGAGTTAACGCTGTTATTGATCAGGATCCAGAAATATATATAGGCAATTTGATTGGTGCTTCTATTGTAATTTTTATGCTCATCATTCCTCTTTTAGCCATTACTGGCAATAGCTTAAAAATCAATAAAGAATTTAGAGGTTTTAATCTGATTATGTCTTTGGTAGTAATTTCTTTGCCCGTGATACTTGCTCTCGATGGTAAGGTAGATAAAATAGATAGTTTTATTTCAATAACCTTCTTTATTTTTTTAGTTATTTTTATCCAGACAAAAAAAGGTTTGCTTGAAAAAATTTCCAATATGAAGCAGTTTAAAAGACCTAAAATTAAAAAGGAAATTTTAAAAATTTGCGTAAGTGTGCTTATTATTTTTGTTGCTAGTCATTTTATAGTTGAACAGACTGAGTATTTTTCTGATATTTTTAAAATATCATCTTTTTTAATGAGTTTGTTATTTATAGCTATTGGAACAAATTTACCTGAACTATCATTTGTTGTTAGATCTATCTTTACCAAAAATAATCAAGTAGCCTTTGGAGATTATGTTGGCTCAGCCTCGTTTAATACTTTTATTTTTGGTTTTCTTACTTTACTTTATGGGAAATCAGTTTTTCTGACCAATAGTTATTTAATTAGTCTTACTTTTATGATAATAGGTTTGATTAGTTTTTATTTTTTTTCTAGAAGTAAAAATACACTTTCTAAAACAGAAGGTCTTATTTTGCTTTCAATTTATTTCTTATTTTTGTTTTTTGAGTTTTTTCTGCATTAAATTTTTTTATCTGACTACGATTTTTTTGCCATTAAAATCAGCGAATTGTTTTTTTTCAAACTTCCAGAAGTCTAAAGGGACTGGAATTTTGCCAGCTCCATTGGGAGTGTCAATAACATAAGTTGGATAAGCAATGCCAGATAAATTGGCTCTGATTTTGGTCATGATTTTGATTTCTTTGATAAAAGAAACCATAAAGTGTTCAGCACCTTTGACTGGATCACAATGATAGATATAGTAAGGCCTTATTCCTAATTGTGCAAGACTGGTAAATAATTTGGCCAAAACTTCATAAGAGTCATTAATGCCTTTGAGAAAAACAGTTTGAGAAAGCAGAATAGCTCCTGTTTGTCTTATTTTTTTAACTAATTTTATTGTTTCTTTAGTCAATTCGTCTGGATGTTCAAAATGCAGAGAAAGATAGATAGGCTTCTCTTTGTTAATTTTAGCAATAGTATTTAGTAAGTCTGGTTTGGCTAGAATTGGATTAGAAATCGGCATTCTAGTATGAATACGTAAAATTCTAATCGATGGTAGCTTGCTAATTTTTTGAAGCGCTAGTTGAAGAGTTTGTGGAACGGTTAATGGATCGCCTCCAGAAAAAATGACTTCATTGATTTCCGGATGTTTTTTAAGATATTTAATCATGTTATCAATATCTTTTTCAGTTATTTGCAGTTTTTGTAAATCACTAACCATTCTTCTTCTGGTACAAAAGCGACAATAAGAAGCGCAAGTCAAAGTCAGTTCAATTAAAACTCGACTTGGATATTTATGAATTAAGCCTTTGGTTTTGATAAATTGATCCTCCAAGAGTGGATCAATAAAAGCCTTGCTTGAACAATTTCTTTCTTTATCACATGGATAAAATTGTTTTCTGACTGCAGGGGAAGTTTTGGCTAATTTTTGTAAATGTGGACTTATTAATACAGCTAAATTACTCGGAGGAGGTTCTTCAAGATCTTGGATATTATTAGTAATTTCAGTGGCTGTTTTTTTTGACATATTATTAATAATAAAATTTTTATATTAATTGTCAAGAACATTAATTTGTTGCGAAAAATTACTAAAGTGTTATACTTACTAATACATATGCAAGGCTTATCAGATGCTTCTATTAAAAGTAATTGTCCACATTGTGATTTTAACTCTCAAGCTTTTAAATTTCCTATAGAAGAAACTAAACAATTTTTTATTGTAGCAGATGCTCATCCTGTATGTGAGGGTCATATTTTACTTATTTCCAAAAAACATATTTCCTGTGTGGGTGAATATTCAGAAAAGTTAATGGTTGAGTTTAAAGAGCTTTATCAAAAAATAAGTGACTTTATCAAAAAAACTTATGGATCTGTGAGTGTTTTTGAACATGGAGTTTTTGGGCAAACTGTTTTTCATTCTCATATTCATTTTTTACCCTTTAAAGGTGATCCGACTCTGATTATTCCAGAGGGAAAAGAAAAAATAACAGCGATTCATAATTTAAAAGAATTAGATTTTTATTTAAAAAAAGATCATGGATATCTTTTTTTTAGTATTGAAAAAAAAATGTGGGTAGTTGATCCATTTTTAGCTTCACCTCGTTTTTTTAGGGATCGATTTGCAAAAGCAATCGGCAGACCAGAGAGAAGTGATTGGAAAGCGATGGCAAATAATCCAATTTTTATGAAAGCAGTAGAACATGATGATTTTCAAACTCAAGCTAAATGGCTTGAGTTTTTTAGATAAAAATAGTTTTTTTAATTAAATTAAAAACCGCGGATTAGAAGCCGCGGTTTTTTTAGTTTATTTTTAATTCCAGTTTTAAGAAAATAGTTCTTGTTCAGAATAACCTTTAGCAATTAATTTAGAGACAATTGTTTTTTTCTTAAGCCAGTAATCGCTGACTGTTTTTTTGTCATCCTCACTTAATTCCTGAAGTGATTGAGGATTTTGGGTTAGAATATCCATTGCCTTTTTGGCATCAGCACAAGCAAGTCCAACTTCTCCCATAAAAACTTTGATATCTGCTTCGATCGCTTTTAATTTTGCATAATTAGCACCCATTTCACTATTTGGATCTTCGAGCTGAGTTAAGAGGGTTTTGCCAGCTTCACCCATGTTGGCAAAAGATTTTTTTTGATCCTCCATAAGTTTGAGAGTAATTAATTGACCATCATCTACTAAAGCGTGGATAAAATTATTTGATTCTTGTAGTTCTAGATCATATAAAGATGCCATAAAGTTCTAAATAAGCTTTACTTCAAACTTATTTATTTCCAATTTAATAATAATTTATTATATACATAAAATTTAGATTTGTCTTAAATATATTTTTTAACTAATTCAATTAATTTATCCATCGAAACATTTGATTTAATAAAATAATCTTTAGCCCCAAGTTGCGTGCCTCTTTCCATACTTGAAAGATCAGACACACCGGTAAGAAATATAAAAGGGATATTGGAAAGGCTTGCATCCTCTTTGATTGCTTTTAAAACACCAAAACCATCTAAGTTTGGCATCATGATATCGCAAAGAATAAGATCAAAATCGTGTGCTTCTTTCAGTTTTTCAAGACCTATTTGCCCATCGGCTGCGTGGACAACTTCATAACCTTGAGTTTTTAGGGTAACTTGAATAGCCTGAGCGAAAAAAGCTGAATCTTCACAAAGTAGTATTTTTGCCATATAAATTGAGAGAAATAAATTTGAGATTAATTTCTCATTTATTTAATTAAATTAATAATTTATTAATATCATAAATTTGGGTTTTCAAATAGTACTGAACTTTCTGGCATAATCGAATATTTATTATCCAATGTCAAAGCGATTTTAATTGCCCCAGAAGCTGCAGTTTGAGGAGAGACTTTAATGGTTACATTCGGCGTTCGATCAATAATACTGTTAATAAATCTTTTACAAAATTCTTCTTTCATGGCAAAGAGTCCACCAATTAACACTAAAGGGATTTTTGCTTCCGGGTTAAATTTTAATCTTCTAATTACGGCTTCATAATCTTGGATTAATTCCATAATTGAATGATTGACAATATTAGCCAGTTCTATAGATTCAAAAATTAAATCTTTAGTAATAATTTTAGTAAGACTAGCTACATTCATAACTAGATCATTATTTTGATAAACCCATTGTAAAATTTCTTCTGGATTTTTAATCTTTAGATAATTCATTACTACTTCACTCAAAATTGTTTTTGGGACTCTGCCGTCATACTCTTTAATTACCTGTTGCAAAATACTTCGACCAATATTAAAGCCAGAACCTTGATCACCAATAATATAGCCCCAATCGCCCGCAAAAGCTTCTTCGCCTTTTTGGGATAAGCCATAGCAATTGCAGCCAGTACTGGCTACAATACAAACACCCCAGTTGCTGTCAGTGCCAGCCTTGAGTCCTGTGACACCGTCATTAACTAAAAGTAATTTTTTTATCCCATAATCATTATGTTTGTTTAAAGATTTGATTTTCTCAGAAACTAGTTTTTTATCATGATAAGTATCTATTCCCGCCATACCAATACAAGCACTATCAAAATAAAGATAAGGTAGCTTTTTGTGCGCTCGTTTAATTTCAAAATCCTCAATTGCGGCTTTAATAGCTGTACGGATATTTTCAATAGCTTTATCAATTGAAATATTGTGAGGATTGGAACCACCACTGCGTCCCTTACCCAAAACATAACCGCTTTCTTTAGCAATAAAAACTTCGGTTTTAGTTGCTCCTCCGTCTATTCCCAGATAATAGCCTTGTTTAAATGATGTTAACATTTTTCCTCCGTAATTTTTTTAAATATTACTTTTAATCGACACTATCCCATTTCCAAGATCAAAAGCTACAGATCTACCAAAAGTTCCCCCTGTGTGTTCCGCCACAATGGAAATATCCAATGAAGTTAA
>JAAZND010000074.1 GCA_012798485.1 Candidatus Beckwithbacteria bacterium
AGAAGCAGTGATTGAGTCAATTACTCGTAGCGTGGAAGCAGCGGAAAGAATGGCTGGCTTTTCCATTACTGATGCTTATGTTTCTATCAATGGTTCATCCATTCAATCTCAGAACTCTAAAGGCGTGGTGGCTATTGCCAATTCTGGTGAAGAAATTACTCAGGATGACGTAGAAAGAGTTTTGGAAGCTGCCAGAGCAGTTTCTCTTCCCACTTCCAGAGAAATTTTACACGTTATTCCTCGTGATTATCTAGTTGATTCACAAGGAGGAATTAAAGATCCTTTAGGGATGACTGGAGTCAGGCTTGAAGCTGATGCTCATATTATTACTGGAGCTAGTATTGTTATTCGTAATTTAACCAAGTGTGTTTCTGATATTGGGATCAGAGTGAATGGTTTGGTTTTTGCCGGTCTTGCCGCAACTTATGCAACTTTGACTGATACAGAAAAAGAATTAGGTGTCTGTTTAGTTGATATTGGTGAAGGTAGCACAGCAGTTTGTGTTTATGTGGAAAATGCTTTGACCAGCTCTTTTGTGATCCCAATTGGCGCCAAGCATATTACCAATGATCTTGCGATTGGCTTAAGAATCAGTTTGGAACAGGCAGAAAAACTAAAATTGGCTTTATCAAATCATAGCAAAGAGCAACTTTTAAAAGATGCTAAAGAAAGCGAAGATCTCTTGGATCTTGCTAAACTAGGAATTTTTGAAGAAATCAAAAAACCTTCTTACAAAATGATGGTAGAAGGGATTATCAAACCAAGACTGAATGAAATTTTTGGAATGATCGCAGATGAGCTGAAACGTCAAAACTTAATGGTTTCTACTCCTGCAGGAGTAGTTTTATCCGGTGGTGGAGCTTTGACTGTAGAGATTCAAAGAGCTTGTAAAACAGTGCTAGCTATGCCAGTAAGAGTAGCTAAGCTGGATAGCACAGAGCAGAAATCCTATGAATTAACAGGACTTATCGATGATATCGGTTCGCCAATTTTTGCTGTTGCCCAAGGATTAATTTTTTACGCCAAAGAACAAGAAGGAACTAGTTCAAGTCAAAGTATTCCCCAATTTAGTGGACTTATAGAGAAATTTTCCGGTAAAAGCTTTGCCAGCAAAGCAATTGAATTTATCAAATCTTTCTTGCCTTAAACGTCTAGTGCAAATTTTGAGTTTATAGTGTAAAATTAGACAAAACTGCCTCTTTATATTATCCTGTATTATTATTCGAAATCGGAATTCAAAAATTTTTTGATTTTGAATTTAAATTGTGGCTTTAGTTCGTCCTGACATCAATTCTTTTGCCAGAATAAAAGTCATAGGTATTGGCGGTGGAGGCGGTAATGTTATCAATTCTATGATGACTAATCAAATCGTTCATGGAGTTGATTTCATTGCCATTAATACAGATTCCCAAGCTCTTATTATCAATCAAGCGCCGATTAAACTGCAGATTGGTGAAAAATTAACCAAAGGCTTAGGCAGTGGTGCTAATCCAGAAACTGGCAGAAAAGCAGCTGAAGAGTCAATAGAACAGATAAAAAACTTGATCAAAGAAGCAGATATGGTTTTTATTACCTGTGGCATGGGAGGTGGCACAGGAACTGGAGCTGCCCCTATTATTGCTGATATTGCTAAACAAGCTGGAATTTTGACTGTGGCAGTAGTGACAAAACCATTTTTATTTGAAGGTTCGAGAAGAATGTTGACAGCTGAAGAAGGGATTGAGCAACTTCAAGATAAAGTTGATACCCTTATCATTATTCCCAATCAAAATTTATTGGAAACTGTGGATAAAAATATGACACTGTTACAGGCTTTTAAAATCTCTGATTCTGTCTTGGGAGAAGGTGTTCAAGGTATTTCTGATTTGATTACGACTCCTGGACTTATTAATGTTGATTTTGCTGATGTTAAGACCATTATGACAAACTCTGGGACTGCTCTTATGGGAATTGGTTCTGCAAGCGGGGAAAATAAAGCTATTAAAGCTGCCAGAGAAGCCATTTCTTCGCCTCTTTTGGAACTTTCAATTCAAGGCGCCAAAGGTATTTTGTTCAATATTACTTCAGGTAAAGATTTGACCATGCAGGATGTTAATCAGACTGCCGAGATTATTAGTCAGACTGCTGATCCCGATGCCAATATTATTTTTGGAACAACTATTGATGAAACACTAAATGACGAAATCAAAATTACCGTGATTGCCACTGGTTTTGCTGATAATCGCCAAATGCCTCAATTTAGATCTTCAAATATCATTCGACCTCAACAATTACAGGATCCGATTCAAGTACAAAGTCAAAATTTAAATAATAATTCTGCAAACACTAATCAAACAGATGATAGCCAAGTCCAGCAAACAAATATCCAGCAAACTCAAAATACGCAAAACAATGATGATGCTTTTGCCGTTGATGAAACTTTAGAAGAAAATGATGAGTTTGATATTCCTGCCTTTTTAAGACAGAAAAAATAAAAAAATATACTAATAAAATAAATAGCTAAAAATATGTCATCCACAGAAAGACAATCAATTAATGAGGATATAGTTGGGACTGATGTTGAAAAATATAAATTTTTGGGAGGGGATGAAAAATTTGTTAAAAAGGAATGGTTAGAAATAATAGGAGCAAGTTTAATACCTCATTTTGAAGACGCAGAATCAAGAAATGAATTAATAAGTGGTTTAGCAGGAAAACTTGAAGGAGAGGAAAGGTATTATGCTATAGGGTATATCGATCTTGTGCAAAAAATAAAAAGGCGCGCTTTGGACAAATATTTAGAATATTTAGAACAGGCTAACGATTATTCGCATCAAGATAAACCACTTTCTAGGTACGAAAGATTAAGTCAAATTAGAGATTATTGTACCAATCCTGACAATATGAGGACTTTGATAGCTGATTTAGGAGAAGACATAAACCCTCTTGTTGCTTATAACAGTATTAATTTGCTTAACGCTCAAAGAGTAACTCCATCACGTAAAGTTGAAATTATCAATCAGATAGAGAAGGCATTAAAGGAAAAATTGGAAAAAGAAGAACTAGAGAAACTAAAACAACTAAACTCAGAAGAAGTTTTAGGAATTTTGGGAATAACAGAACGAAAAGGCGATTGTATAGGTTGGGACTTTTCTTATTTCAGTAAAATAACTGGATTTTATCAAAGTAAGATAGTAAGTAAGGGCGAAAGCGATCCTGTTTTATGTAACTTATTTACTAAGGCTGTTGTAAGGGGAAAAAGATTTGATAGAGTTGGTGATTTAGTTGAGTATTTACAGCCTGGAAATGGAAAAGAAAGAGCTCAAAGATTAATAGCAAAAAGGTATCATTATATTTTTGACACAGATGACGATTTTCAGCGAGCACGAGATTTATTAGTAGATAGTTTTGGGCTAGAAGCTAAGGACAGCGTTCCTACCCATTTTATGCTCACTAGAGAAGGAATAATTATTGATAAGGAAGAGATAGAAAAATACAAAAGAGAAAATCGATACGAATTTGTGCACGAAGTATTTTTTGAATATACAAATAGACAAGGTTATTAAGAAACTGCTCTCCAAAATAAAAAAATGTTAATTTATCAAGAAGGATTAGATGAAACTCAAAAAAAAACTATAGAGGAAGCCTTGAAAAAAGAACAATTTTCTGAACTTGATTTATTAAAGTATTTAAGAAATTTTTTTTTAAGAAACTATGGTTATGAATTAACAGTTGATGCTAACACTTGTATTTCTACAAGACAATTTCTTTTATCTTTAAAAGAGAACATTGATTCATTAACTTTTAAAAATAATGGAAAAGGTTTAATATCAATTAGAAGAGAAGATATAGGGCTGACAGTCGCGACAGAAAGCAGAATGGAAGGAGAAAAGATTGATCTTTCTTCTGCATATTTTACTACTTTTATTTTTGAAAGTAATGAAAAATCTAATCTAGTAGTTCAATTTGTAGAACAGGATCCAATTGGAGAAGACCCAAAGAAAGAATACACTGCTTTTTTGTCAGCTATTGGCTATATAGATTCTAGTGATTCTATAAAATTGATAAAACCACAAGAAGCCATTTTTGGTTTACTAGAAAGATTAAAAATTGAAAGAATGTTGTAATTAATAATTTGAGAATTTGAATTAACTCATTTATAATATATTTATCTATATATTAATCTATGAAAAATTTTAATTATAAAACTCAAGTCATTATTATCTGAAAAGGCCGAAGTAAAAACGGCCTGAATTGAAGACGCACCAGCGTCTTTTTTTGTAGGTAAGTGTGTTAAAATTATTTTGATAATTAATATTTGTAGAGACGCGATTAATCGCGTCTCTATATTAAATCATAATTAACAAGGAGATATATGTCAGATAAAAAAATCAAATTCCAAGAAGTTGAGACAAGAGTTAACTGGTTTGTTATGAATGAAAATATTATTAAATTCTGGCAAGATAATAAAATTTTTGAAAAAAGTGTCAAGCAAAGAGATGATCAAAATGCTTATGTTTTTTATGACGGACCTCCTTTTGTGACGGGCATTCCTCATTATGGTTCGCTTTTGCCCTCAATTGCTAAAGATCTGATTCCTCGTTATCAAACTATGAAAGGCAAACGCGTAGAAAGAGTTTGGGGCTGGGATTGTCATGGACTGCCAATCGAAAATAAAGTGGAGGAAAAACTAGGTTTAAAAAGCCGCAGAGACATTGAAAAAATTGGTCTGGATAAATTTATTCCCGAATGTCGAGCTTATGTTTCGCAAACTTCATCCCAATGGAAATGGTATATCAATCATATTGGCCGCTGGGTGGACTTTGATCATTCCTACAAAACCATGGATCAGACTTTTATGGAAAGTGTCTGGTGGGTGTTTAAGCAAATTTATGATAAAGATTTGATTTATAAAGGCAAAAGAGTTTCCCTATATTGTACGCATTGCGGGACGCCAATCTCAAATTTTGAAGTGGCTATGGATAATAGCTATAAAGATATTACAGAAGATTCCACGACTTATAAGTTTAAATTGACTGATAAAAGTAGAGACGCATTACAATGCGTCTCTACAGATAAAGTTTTTTTTCTTGCCTGGTCTACGACCCCATGGAACAAAATCGTCACTACGGCTTTGGGGATCAATCCAAAATTGACTTATATTTTGATCAAACAAAATGAGGAATTTTATATCCTGGCAAAAGAGACTACAAAAGTTCTTAAAGGCGAATTTGAAATTGTCAAAGAATTTAAAGGCAAAGAATTATTGGGTTTAACCTATGAGCCTTTATACGACATTATGCCAGTACCAGAAGGCAAAAAAGCTTGGATTGTCATTGCTGGTGATTTTGTTTCCAGTGATGAAGGTACCGGGATTGTGACACTTGCAGCCTACGGAGAAGATGACTTTAAAGTTATGAAAGAAAATAATGTCTGGCTTTGGGAGCATTTAGACGGCGAAGGTAAAATTATTTTGGATTATCCTTTATTTAAAGATGTTTTTTATCTCAAAGCTAACAAGCTTGTTGATGAAGATTTGGCGAAACGCGGACTTATTTATCGTCAAGACAGCTTTACTCATTCGGTGCCGCTTTGCTGGCGTTGTGCTACGCGTTTAATTTATGCGCCTCAAGATGCCTGGTTTTTACGAGTTTCTCAAGTCAAAGAAAAACTTTTACAAACTAATGAAGCTATTTACTGGTTTCCCAAGCATATTAAACATGGTCGATTCCAAAAAGGGATAGAATCTGCGCCCGACTGGTGCGTTTCCCGTTCCCGTTATTGGGCTACACCTTTACCAATTTGGGAATGTGATAATAAACTTAAAAGTCAAAATTCAAAAGTAAAAACTAATAATACAAAAAATTGTAATCATAGAGTGGTGATTGGATCTATTGATGAAATTGAAAAATTGACAGGCAAAAAAGTTACTGATCTCCATCGACCATATATTGATGAATTTGTTTTTCCATGTGAAAAGTGTGATGGTACGATGAGAAGAGTGGCGGATGTCGTTGATTGCTGGCTGGAGTCCGGTTCGATGCCATATGGTCAAAGACATTATCCTTTTGAAAATAAAGAAGCTTTCGAAGCTAATTTTCCCGCTGATTTTATTGTGGAATATATTGCTCAAACTAGAGCTTGGTTTTATGTGATGCATGTTATTTCCAATTGCCTTTTTGGCACCAATTGTTTCAAAAATGTGATCTGTACTGGTGTGGTAAAAGGCACTGACGGCAGAAAAATGAGTAAAAGCTATGGTAATTATCCTGACCCGCAAAAAGTGATTGAGACATATGGCGCTGATGCATTGCGTCTTTATCTTATGTCAAGCCCAGTGATGTCAGGAGAAAATTTAAACATTGATGAAAATGAGATTAAAGAGCAAAACCAGAGAGTTTTATCCATCTTATGGAATAGCTATAAATATTTCGTCACATATGCCAATCTACATAATTTTGGACCTTTCCAAGATGTAAAATTATCTGAGAATGTTTTGGATCAATGGATTCTTTTGCGTCTTGAAGAAGTCAAAGCCGAAACTACCAGATATTTGGACGAATATAATATTCCCAAGGCCACAAGACTGATACGAGATTTTGTTTCTGATCTGTCAAACTGGTATATCAGAGAAAGTCGTAATCGTTTTGTTGATGGAGATTTACAGGCTTTACAGACTTTGTACAAAGTTTTGTTGGATTTAAGCCTTGTTTTTGCCCCAACTATTCCTTTTATTACTGAAGAAATTTATCAAAATTTAAATGCTGGAAATAAAGAATCAGTTCATCTTTGTGATTGGCTGCCATCAAGAAAATTGACCAAAGAGGAAAAACAACTGTTAAGTGTGATGGAAGAAGTGCGTAAAATCTGTACGCTTGGTAATGCCATTCGTAAAGAAAAACAGATTCCTACTCGCCAGCCTTTGGCTGAAGCCAGAATTACCATTAAAAATTCTTTGAAAGCATTGTTTGATAAAAAACTTGAACAAATTATTTTAGACGAACTGAATGTAGTTAAAATCTCATGGATTTCCCACGAAGAAGCTGAAACTGCAGTGGAATATGACGAAACTATTACGCCAGAGTTAAAAGCTGAAGGTGATGCTCGTCAAATTGTCCGTAAAATTCAAGAAGCTAGAAAAAAAGCTGGTACTGCTCTGGATGCAAAAGTGATTGTGATTTTACCTGATTGGCCAGAAAATAAAGCAGAAACTATCAAACAAAGAGCTGGAGTTAAAGAACTGCGAAAAGGAGAAAAATTAGAGATTTTGAGTGAATAGATTTTTAAAACAAAGTAGTTAAATACCTCCTTGATAAAGGAGGATGTATGATGAAATCAGGCAGGAGGATTTAAAATCCCTCTTTCTGATTTTGTCAGAGTTCTTTCCCGTTTTTAGCGGGATAAACTTTTAACAAAGGAGACTTTTCTTTATCTTTTGATTAATAAGAAAGATGTTGAATTCGCCATTTGGCGGTCCAGCATGACATAGAACCAATGCTTAAACTGCCAGATTTAGCAATTTTCATTCCGGCTTTTTTAATTTCTGTTTTGGGCATGATTGTTATTTTTAGTATTTCTGTCAGAGATTTCAATGGCCAGTTAATGGCCTTTATTATCGGGATTTTTTTCTTTATTTTGATAACCCAAATAGATATTCATATTTTCAAAGCTTTGTCGCCTTTGGCTTTTATTTTTACCATTATTGTTTTGCTAGGCACGCTTATTTTTGCCAAAGCAGTTCGTGGTTCCGCTCGCTGGATCGAAATTGGCTCGCTGCATTTGCAGACTTCAGAATTTTTAAAACCAGTGTTGATTTTATTTTTGGCTTATCTGTCCCAAATCTTAACCCTGAAAAATTTTTATCATTTTTTGTTGAGTCTCGGGCTTTTGCTCATTCCGTCTTGTTTGGTTTTTATTCAGCCTGATCTGGGCTCAACTATTGTGATTTTAGTGCTTGGCTTATTTATGATTCTACTCATGGCGCCAAAAAAAAGATTTGTTTTAGCTGTTTTACTTTTATTTTTGGTGGCCTTGCCAGTTTTATGGCAAAATTTGGCTGTCTATCAAAAAACCAGAGTTTTGACTTTTCTTGAACCCGAAAAAGATCCTTTGGGTTCAAGCTATAATCAGATTCAGGCGACGATTGCTGCTGGTTCAGGCCAGTTTTTTGGTAAAGGTTTAGGCAAAGGCACGCAATCGCATTTGCAGTTTCTGCCGGAAAAACATACTGATTTTTTCTTTGCGTCGCTAGCTGAAGAATTAGGATTCGTCGGCAGTTTTGTGGTGCTGTTGTTGTTTTTGATTTTAAATTTACGTTTTTTATCTTTGGCTTCCAAAACCAAGGATTTAGCTTTAAAAGGAATTTTTATAGGCGCTTTTGCGCTTTTTCTTTTCCAGCCGGCAGTACATATTGGGATTAATCTTGGAGTTTTGCCAGTGACAGGGATTACTTTGCCTTTTATGTCGGTTGGCGGCAGCTCTATGTTGTCTTGCTGGATTATTCTCGGGTTTGTTAGCAGCGCTTCGAAGGAAATAAAAGATGAAAGGTCAATTTTGTTGGGGTGAATGCTTGCGTTTATCTTTTTTATACAGTATAATTTAACAGCCAGAAATAAAAACTGGTTTTTATTATTTTAAATACACCCAAAATCTTAAGTTTGAATTAATTGATTTGAATTAAGATTTTACAATTTTAGCTGTGGATTTTGCAATCATTAAAACAGGGGGAAAACAATACAAAATTACTCCTGATTCTAAATTAGTAATTGAAAAAATTGATAATGTCAAACCTGGAGAAAAAATTATTTTTGATCAAGTTTTATTAGTTGCTTCTGGAGAAGATGTCAAAATCGGAAACCCATATCTTGAAGGTGTAAGCATCGAAGCCATTTTAGAAGAAAATTTTAAAGGTGAAAAAATTAGAGTTTCCAGATTCAGAGCCAAATCAAGACATCGCAGGACCATTGGACATAGACAACAATTGACCAAAGTTTCCTTTGCCAATCTTGAAAAACCAGCTAAAAAAGAAGTCAAAGAGAAAAAAGAAATAAAAACTGAAAAGAAAACTTCTGCCAAAAAGTAGAATCTTTATTTTTTATTCTATTTTTTAACTCATGCGAGTCAAACAACCCTCAAAAAGATTTTCCCGTAATGAAAACATTACTCGTCAGATAGAAGGCCGAAATCCAGTGATGGAGGCTTTGCGTGCTGGAACTAGCCTTACTCAAGTTTTTATTGAGGAAAATGTTAATCAGGATGACAAAATTGAAAGAATTAACCAGCTCATCTGGCAGAAAAAAATCAAAAAAATCAGAGTCAGTCGTAAAAAATTGGATAGAATGTCCAAAACTGGAGGACAACATCAAGGCATTATTGCTATTGCAGAAGTTGGCGAAGAAAAAAATCTTAACGAAATTATTGCCAACCTTTGGCAGACTAAAAAAAATCCTTTTTTCCTAGTTTTATCAGGCGTAGTTTATGAACACAATCTTGGAGCAGTCCTGCGAACTGCCGAGAGCTGTCAAGTTGATGCTGTGATTGTCCCTAACAAAGCTACAGGTTTAACTCCGGTCGTTTCCCGTACTTCAGCTGGAGCTTCTGAACATGTGGTTTTGATTCATGATAATTTATTCAATGTTTTTAAAACTTTTCAAAAAATTGGGGTCAAAATAGTTGGTGCTACAGAAAAAGCCAACCGCAGTATTTACAGAACTAATTTGACTGGACCTTTGGCTATTGTCATGGGTATGGAAGATACCGGCATCAGTCCAGCTTTACAAAAATATCTTGACGCAGAAATCAGAATCCAAATGCTTGGTCAAATGGAATCACTCAACATGAGTGTCAGCGCGGCTGTTTGCCTTTACGAAGCAGTGAGGCAAAGAAGATATAATGAGTAAATAAGTGGTTGAGGGATTAGGGGAATAAGGGAATAAGGAATTTAAAAAAATATAATATTTTCTTTCTTATGAAAAACGCAATAGTTATTCATGGTACTGGATGTGATTCAAAATCATATTGGATACCAAGCATTAAGAAATTTCTTGAAAAAAGAAGCTATGAAGTTTGGACTCCGAATTTGCCTGATTCAGATATACCAGATTTAAAAAAATGGCTTCCTTTAGTATTAAATAAAGGCAAGTTTAATAAAAATACCGTGTTAATTGGACATTCTGCTGGCAGTCCATTTATATTAAGTGTTTTAGAGAATATCAATATTACAATTCATAAAGCAATATTAGTTGCAGGATATTACAAAGTTAAAAGCAATGAAGATAATCCTTTAATATTACAAAAAATATATAATTGGACAAAAATTAGAAAAAATGTTAAAGATATTATCTTTATTAATTCTAACAATGATCCTTGGGGATGCGATGATAAACAAGGTTTAGGATTATTCAAAAAATTAGGAGGAACTTTAATTATAAGAGAAAGTGAAGGGCACATGGGCTCAGATAGTTTTAAACAACCATATAAAAGATTTCTTTTATTAGAAAAATTACTTGAGCTTAAAGATAGTCGTAGTTCAATTGATGGTTCAGATAAAAAAGATTAATTGTTTTTTATCCAAAAAACGCTATAATAACAAAAGTAAATTAGAAATTTATATAGTTTGTTAGTTCTCTTAGGATAAGTTTTTTAAGAGAAATCAAAATGGCACATAAAAAAGCATCCGGTGCAACAAGACAGCATCCATCAAGAGCAGGCAAAAGATTGGGTACCAAAGTCTACGAAGGACAAAAAGTTACCAATGGTTCAATCATTGTCAGACAAAGAGGAACCAAAATTAAAGCTGGCGAGAATGTTTCGATTGGTCGTGATCATACTTTATTTGCTCTAAAAGATGGCATTGTCAGTTTCAAAACCAAATTTGGAAGAACTTACGTTGTGGTTGAATAATTTTTCTAAATATTTTTTTTCTGCCGTTTAAGCAGTCGGAAAGGCAAAAAATGTCTGATAGTCATATTCAGTATTTAAATCCTCATGATTTGCAGCCAAACCCATTACAACCTCGTGGGATTATTGCTCCTGAAAGCATCACCGATTTAGTTGATTCAATTTCTGAACATGGTGTTTTGGAGCCTTTAGTCGTAGCTCATACGCCTGCTGGATATCAGATTATTGCTGGTGAAAGACGATGGCGTGCTTCCAAAATGGCTGGTCTTGATCGTGTTCCTTGTATTATCAAAGAAGTTTCACCTCAAAAAATGCTGGAGCTGGCTATTGTCGAAAATGTCCAAAGAGAAGACCTTAATCCAATTGAGAGAGCTAAAGCTTTTAAAAATTTACAGGATGATTTCCGTCTTGGTTTTGCCGAAATTGCAAAAAAAGTTGGCAAAAGCCCTGCGTATGTTTCCAATAGTTTGAGACTTTTGGATTTACCAGATGCTTTAAAAGACGGACTTTTATCAGGAATGATCACCGAAGGTCATGCACGAGCTTTGCAGGCAATTGTAGATAAAAAACAAATGATTGAAGCTTATAAAATGGTGATGAGAGAATCAGCTTCAGTCAGGCGTGCTGAAGAAATTGCCAGAAGAATGAAAGCTGAGCTTGAAGCTACCGGTAAAATCGCCGTTTCCAAAAAAGATAAAACCAGAAAATATATTATTTCTGAAAAAGTTGATCAGATGCAAAATGAGCTTGAGAGAATTCTTGGCGAAAAAAGCAAGGTAAAACTGATTCGTACTGAAAGACAAACTAAAATTACGATTATCCTCAATGGCACTCCGGATAAAACTGAAGAAAAGCTTCAATATATTTATAAAAATATAGTCAAATAATTAAGAATTTAAGAATATAGGAATTTAGGAATCTAAGAAATTAAATTGTTATTTTTTATATTTATCCTTTTTTATTAATTTGAATTACAAAATTTACTTAATTTTGACTCTTGCCCGCTAGCAGGTAAGGTGATTCAGAATCTTAGAGCTTCTTTCAGTGGATCCTGAATATCAATTCTTGGTAGTCTCAGAAAAACAAGTATATATAATCTATTATAATTTTGAAATTCAGGTTAATTAATTATTTTTAAGATTTATAGTCTATAAATTCTTAGATTCTTATATTCTTAAATTCCTAAAGTTTTAATTTTCGTGGTTGATAACGCCAATCGATTTTGGAGGCCAGTAACGGATCCAGGCTTTGCCGACAATATTCCCTTTGGGCACTGGACCAAAATCACGCGAATCACTGGAATGAGGTCTGTTATCTCCAGCTACAAAATAAGTATTAGAAGGAACAGTGACTTCTACTCCTTCCTGCAAATATCTTTCTCCAAAAGTAATCACACTGCTATCTAAATATTTTGATTCATCCAAAGGATAGCCATTGACGTAAAATTTACTGTCAGTTATTTTGACTTTATCACCAGGTAAAGCAATAATTCTCTTGATATAGTCATATTCTTCATGATTGGGTGCGCGGAAAATAACAATATCTCCCTGTTTTGGTTCTTCAAATCGATAAACCATTTTGTTGGTCAAAAGATAATCTCCGTCATGAAAAGTGGGATACATTGATTGGCCATTGACTTGATGAGGTTGAAAAATGAACAGATAAAGAAAAGTAAAGATAGCGAGAGCTACAATAATGGTTTCCAGAAAATCCAGAACAAAGTCAAAAATCGATTTTAAAATTTGGCCAAATTCCATAATTATCATATTATGAAACTTTAACTCTTGTGATGCAAGTTGAATTTGGTTATGATAAGGTTAATTATCTGAGAGAATTTTTTTACTCTTATGCTTTTAGCAGTTGACGGTGGTGCTACCAAAACTCATATTTTAGTTGCCGATGAACAAGGCAAATTTCTGGCTGAGGCAAAATCTGGACCTTTAAGCTTTATGGTTGTTTCCAAAGAAGAATCTTTAAAAAATTTGAACTTTGCTCTTTCTCTGGTAAAAAACACCCTAAACCAGAACTTATTTTTTTCTCAAATATTAATTGGTCTTGCAAGTATGGATACAGTTAAAGAAAAAGATGTGGCCAGTGAATTTTTTATGCAAAATTTAAAACTGCTATCCAATAATGTCAGAGTGGTGAATGATACCTTGATTGCTTTGGAAGGCGGAACAGACAAACAGGATGCTATTTTACTGATTGCAGGAACCGGCTCTAATTGTTATGGCAGAAACAGCGATGGTGAAGAAGCTAAAGCTGGTGGCTTGGATTATTTACTTACAGATGAAGGTAGTGCTTTTTATCTTGGGATGAATGCTTTGCGTAAAGTCATTCAAGCTGAAGATGGTCGGGGAGATGAAACTATTTTGACTGATTTAATCATTAATCATTTTGGGATCAGAGAGATGAGTGAAATCAAGGATTTTGTATATGGTGCTAATTTTAGCAAGACTGATATTGCAAAACTTTCTATGATAGTTTCGGAAGCAGCTTATCAAGGCGACGATGTGGCTTTGACCTTGCTGGAGAAAGCCTGCCATGAGCTGGTAAGACTGGTTTTGGCTGTGGGAGACAGATTGGATTTTAGAGAAAAAGAATTTGACCTGGTTTTGGTGGGAAGTTTGTTCAAAAATAAAGTGCTGGATCTTGCTGATTTTGAATTTCAAATCAAAGAGAAATTTCCCAAAGCCAATATTGTGGTGCCAACTCAATCGCCGGTTTATGGCGCTTTGAAAATGATGGTAAAATAATTAATAATTAAAAAATAAAAATTTAAAGATGAAAATGATTTTCGTGAAGCCCAAAAAACAGATCCAGCTAAAGGTAAAATTTTATTAAACGAGAAAAAGAGAAACATAATGGAATAGAAGAGAAAGGCTTGTTAAAAAACCTTCTTTAAAACAATAAAGCCAAGAGAATTTTCAAAATCTAGCTGTCATGCCAAAGGCTTGACTTTTCCTTTAGCAGAAAAAATTTTATTTGTAGAGACGCATTGCAATGCGTCTCTACGTTATTATTTTTCGCTGCGAAATAAAACAACCAGTTCGCCTTTAAGTGGTCGCTGAAGTCTTTCTTCCCAAAAAGAAATTGGGGCTGTGACTAATTCTTCATGAATTTTGGTCAGTTCTCTGGCAACTGTGATTTCGATATTACCAAACACCACTTTGATATGTTCCAGAGTTTTGCCAATCCTGAAAGGTGATTCGTAAAAAATAACTGTCTGATCAAGTTTACTGTTTTTGATTTCTTCCCAGATTTTGGTTTGCTTGCCAGTTTTTCGAGGCAAAAAACCCAAAAATAAAAATTTATCACTGGAAAGTCCGGAAATTGACAGAGCAGCGATAACGGCACTCGGGCCAGGAATAGTAATAACGTTGAATTTGTTTTCGCGACAGATTTTTACCAATCTAAACCCTGGGTCAGAAATAGTTGGTGTGCCGGCGTTGCTGACAAGCCCGACATTTTTATCCTGCTTGAGAAAATTTAAAACCAGATTCAATTTTTGTTCTTCATTGTGTTCAAAAAAAGAAATCAACTGAGGAATAGTTTTGTCTGTCAGTAAATCGGGAAAACTCTGTAGATAAAAATCCAAAAGCTGTTTGGTCTTGTGCGTATCTTCGCAAAGTAGAATTTCCACGCTAAAAAGCGTTTTCAAAGCTCGAACTGTAATATCAAGCCGATTGCCAATGGGAGTTGCAATAAGATAAAGATTTGACATTTATATAAAAATTTTATAAGCTGATTTTAACATTTTTTGTTATTTATAGTTAGAGGAAACAATTTAGCAAAAAAATATTAACCATGGCAACAACAATCCCAACAGAAACAGAAAACTTACAATCTGAAGTAGTTATTGATGAAGATAAACTTCAAGAAAAAGCAATAAGTCAAATTGATTCATTAATAAAGGAAATCTTAAAAACAGGAGAAGGTCAAAATATAGGAAAAGCAAGTTTAGAAAATGCAAAAAAATATTATCTTAAACTAATAAAACTAAAAAAAAGAGAAGTTGACAATGAAGATCCTTTGATTTCAGCAAAACAATACTTCGATAACTTATTAGTAAGGTGTAAAAATGCTGATAAACAAGCAACAGAAGAACTTATAAAAAATTTAAAAGAAATGCTTGATAAACAGCGTGTTTAGTTTATTTTAAAATTTCCTAATTACTCCTACACATTTACCTTGGATTTGGACGCGAGTGGCATAGATGGGTTGGGTGGCAATACCAGTTGATTCCAGCCTGACTCTGGTTGCTTCCTGAAAAATTTTTTTGAGTAGCGCCACTCCATTTTCCAGGATAACAACGACATTATCTCCATCTTTGATATCCACATCTTCCTCAATTACCAGATAATCTTCATTCAAAACTCCTTCGTCTTTCATGCCATCACCTCTGACTTGAAGAATAAAAGCTCTTTTTTTGCCAGTGAGCATTTGTCCGGAAACTTGGAAAAAAGCATTATTACGATCATATGGCTCGATAGCTTGACCTGCAGTTATCCAGCCAAGGACAGGCAAATTAACGCCTTGATTGCCAACGCCAAAGCGATCATCAACCACAACCAAGCCTCTGGTATTATTGCCGGTAGTTTTTTTCAAAACTCCTTTTCTAATCAGTCTTTCAATATGTTCATGGACAGTGGCAAGAGAAGAAAGCTCCATGGCATCTCCGATTTCTCTAAGTGTGGGAGAATAACCATTTCTTTGGATAAATTGAGAAATGTAATCAACAATTTGTCGTTGTCTTTTGTATAATGTGACTGTATATTCTTCGCCGTTTTTGCTAATCATTTTGGGCAAGCTGTAAAGTTAATTACAGGCAGGAAATTAGTTTTTTAAAAGTTTTGAAAAATTTCTGCCAATGGGAGGTTCAGCAGAAATTTATCGTCTTTAATATGCCAAAAAATACCCAAAGTTGTCAATTATAACTTTTCGGTTTTTATTAAGTTAAAGTGGAACAAACTAGATAAGAAAGCTAATTAGAAAAATTTGCTTAGATGGTTTTAAATAACTTATTGGTAGAGACGCGCCATGGCACGTCTCTACATTAAATTTAAATTATTTCCTATATTTTGTTTCTGAATTATCATTATTTTTGCAGTATAATAATAAATTCACATAATTTGTGTTATTTTGAAATTGTTATTCTAGCTAAACTGAATGACTATATTTTTACGCCATATGGAGATGGTGGATTCGAAATATATAAAATAATGAAAGATTTCTGTCTGCTCAGGAATGACACAAAATGAATTTATGCAATTTAAATTAAACTCTTCTTACCAACCAGCAGGTGATCAACCAGAGGCAATTAATGCCTTAGTTTCTAGTTTACAAAATGGCAATGAAAATAATATTTTGTTAGGCGTCACGGGTAGTGGTAAGACATACACTATTGCCAATGTGATTGAAAAAATCCAAAAACCTACTTTGATTATTTCCCACAACAAAACTTTGGCAGCTCAACTTTATCAGGAATTTCGCGATTTTTTTCCTGACAACGCTGTGTCTTATTTTGTTTCTTATTATGATTATTATCAGCCGGAAGCTTATATTCCCACCACTGATACCTATATTGAAAAAGAGACACAGATCAATGAAGAAATTGATAAATTAAGACTTTTGGCTACTGCCAATTTGCAGACTCGCAATGATGTCATCGTGATCGCTTCTGTTTCCTGTATTTATAATATTGGCAACCCCCAGGAATATGCCAATTTTACTTTTTCTATAGAAGCCGGACAAATTTATCCAAGACAAACTCTTTTGCGCGATCTGACCAAACTGCAATATCAACGAAATGATTATGAGCTTAAAAGAGGTGGTTTTCGCGTTAAAGGTGATGTGGTGGAGCTTTGGCCAGCTTATACTGATCAGGTTTTGAGAATGGAATTTTTGGGAAATGTCTTGGAAAAAGCTTATTGGCTTGATCCTTTAACATCGCAAAAAATTGAAGAAATAAATGATAAATATTTTCTTTTTCCCGCCAAACACTATATTGCTGATCCAGCAAGGCAACAACCAGCTTTTGTGCAGATCAGACAGGATTTAAAAAAACAATTGGAACTTTTTCAAACACAGGGCAAAAAAATGGAAGCTTTTCGTCTTGAGCAGAGAGTCAATTATGATCTTGATATGATTGCGGAGCTTGGTTATGTCAATGGGATTGAAAATTATTCCCGTTATTTTGATGGTCGCAATCCTGGTGATCCACCTTATTCTCTACTTGAATATTTTAGACAGAAAAAGGACTGGCTCTTGGTAGTTGATGAATCGCATATTACTTTGCCTCAGATTAGAGGCATGTACAATTGTGATCAAGCCAGAAAAAGAACTTTGATTGACTATGGTTTTCGTTTGCCTTCAGCTCTAGATAATCGCCCTTTGCAGTTCAACGAATTTTTGCAAAAAATTGGAAAAACTATTTATCTTAGTGCCACTCCAGCAGATTGGGAATTAAACCTCCCCCAAGTTCAAGTTATTGAACAGATTGTGAGACCCACTGGTTTGATTGACCCTGATATTGAAATTCGCCCCACACAAAACCAAGTGCAAGATTTAGCCAAAGAAATTATGCAAAGAAAGGCCAAAGGCCAAAGAGTGCTAGTGACCACTTTGACCAAAAGATTGGCTGAAGCTTTGACAGATTATTTAAACGAAGAAAAGAATTTTGCTAATGTAGAGACAGGTCGCGACCTGTCTCTACAAATAAAACCTAAAGTAGCTTATCTCCATTCTGATATTGATACTTTGGATCGGCAGGATATTCTGGATGATTTAAGAGCTGGTGAATACGATGTTTTAGTTGGGATTAACTTACTTCGAGAAGGATTGGATCTGCCGGAAGTTTCTCTGGTTGCCATTCTTGATGCCGATAAAGAAGGATTTTTACGCAGCCGCAATTCGCTAATCCAAATTATGGGTAGAGCCGCTCGTCATGTAGAAGGTCATGTGATTATGTATGCTGATCAGAAAACAAAATCAATGCAACAAGCCATCGAAGAAGTGGAAAGAAGACGTGCCTTACAAAAAGCCTATAATGAAAAAAATGGGATTGAACCTCAGTCTATCCAAAAAGAAATTCGTAAAAAATTGATTGAAAACCGCCAGAAAGACGGAGAAAAGAAAACGACTTTACAATTAACGCCAAGAGGAAAAGAAGTTGCCATAGAGCAAATTAAAGTGGAAAATTATACGCCGGATGATCTAAAAACTTTGGTCAAAAGACTCAAAAAAGCCATGTTTGCGGCAGCACGCGAACTTGACTTTGAAAAAGCAGCGAGAATAAGAGATAAGGTAAGAGAAATTGAAAACTTCTAAAAATCTAAATTAATCCCATAATTATTGACATTAAGATTTAAATTGATATAATTTGAAGAATTATAAAATAGATTTTAAAGTAATATGCCAAAATTTGAAAGGGAAATAAAAGGACTTATTAGAAGTAGAATAATAGAGATTTTTAAAATAGATGATTTAAAAGATAATGAAAATCCAATTATTAGAGGATATAAGACTTATTTTGAGTTATTACAAATAAAAATTAATAAAGGACTAGAGGGAGTATGTAGTTCTGATGATATTGCTGGTTTGATAGTTGGAACTTTATCTGATTGTTTTACGCTTTTTTTTGAAACAGTTATTTGGACAGAAGAAGAGTTAAGAGGTGCTTTTGGAGCCGTAAAATCTATTACTAGTGATTTGGAAAAGCAAAATGATCATGTTGGGAATACAACAGAACAAGTTATTTATCAATTAAGAATGCATCGAGGAACTCCTTTATTTGAAAAAGCTGAAATATATTGTCCAGAAATGACAAAAACGAAAAGGATTGTTGATTTAGGATATTTAAAACAAACTAAAGATGGAAAAAATGATGTATATGTTGATATTCATAATAGATTTATCGAATCTTTAGAAGATGCTCTTGAATTTAGAGGTAAATTAAAACCTATTGAATATAATGATTTAGTACCTATTTTGTTAGGAGTATATCAAAAAGAATATGGTAATTATGAAAAAAAAGAATTTCAAAATGATGAAAGTAGAGTTAAAGAAATGTTAATTATTGATAAAGCCTTTTTGATAGCCTTAAATACTTTTGGAGTTTATGATGAGATGAAAAATTTATTAGATAAATGTAAAGAACAACAGTTTGCTAAATACCTCTTAGGGCAAATTTTTCAAGAAAATTCTTAAAGATATTAAAAACTATACGAGAGTAGGAAGAAGACTTAATATTAAAGATAGATTTCGTATCAGACAGTTTGTTTGTACGGAATGACACCAAACCTTATTTTTTCATCAAGCCAAAGACAATCTGACTAATATCATAAGGGAGAGGTTTTTTCACTATTCCTTTTCTTGCTTTTGCTTTGATCAAATGTTCTGAGAGAAAATACTTATTCATGCCTTTGATAAATTTTATTTTTTTTCTGGTGTTTCTTCTGAGGTGTTTTTGATAGTAGGCAAAACTCTCAAAAAACATCTCAAGATCAGAATTTAGCATTTTTTTTTACTACTTGTCTTTAACTCTAACTAAGTTAAGCGGCATATAGTAAAAATTGGTAAAATTAATTATATAAATACTTCGATTAAAGCAAAATTAAGGATTTGTGAGAAATTTAAGTAGATTTTATTGGTTTTTGATGAAGAGAAACTTGAAAATAAAAAAAACAAAATAAAGCAATAATTATTCACTATAATCAATAACCTTTAAGATTTTTAGAAATGATCAAGTGGCTTCAGCTTGATAAACAACGTTACTTTTTTGAGATCCTGCTACTTTATCTTCATCTTTACGATAAAAATTATCATATAGATCGGAATCGAAGCATGACATCCCTTCATTAGGATGTTCAGGTAATCCATTACCTATAGAATAAGGCTCGCAACAAGTTAATCCGGTTAGCCAGCTTGCAATTCTAATAAGATTTGCATATTGGCTATATGGACCACGATCAGGACGATGCATTTTAATTTTTTTACTATTTCCCTTCTAATTCTAAACGAATTAATTAAAGTTTTATAGTAAAAAGGGTGAATTTCATTATCTTATAACCATTGCAGAAAACCCCGCACTGTAAGTGCGAGGGATGAATGCAATCAATGAGCACAAAAACGTAAAGCTTAAGTCATTTGATAAGATATAGTTAAGATGATAGAGACAAGTAGTCATACAGCTTACGATATAA
>JAAZND010000075.1 GCA_012798485.1 Candidatus Beckwithbacteria bacterium
GCCGAAGGCAATCTTACGACCCAAGCTTTCAAGCCAAAAAAACCAATCAAAGGCGACAAACCATAAATATAGAAAGGAGCTTTAAAATCACCAAAAGATTTAAAAGAAAGAGGCCAGCGTGTCCCATATTGATCAATTTTAGCCTCCCAAATAGCAGCTGCATTCCAACCAATAGCTACTTCGTCCCAATTCAAAGAAGCCGGAATCTGTCCAAACTGATAAAAACGCAAAGCAAAAGCTAAAACTAAAATAAAAACTAAAATTAAAATATTTTTCTTCATAATTCTAATAATTGTCATCCTGGACTGATTTCAGGATCTATCTTAATATTGAAAATAATCATTATTCCAGACTAATTTCCATTTATTATCTTCTCTTCGCATTTGCACTTCGTATTTAAAACTATCTCCGTTTTTTAAAATAGTCAGTATGCCTTCTGCTTTATCTTTAAATAAATAAATACCTTGATCAAATTCAAATTCAATTTTTAAAGGAATATTGTGATTTTCAAATTGTTCTTTAAATTCACGAAAAGTAAATTGAGAAACGCTCGTGTTAAGAGTCTGAAAATATAAATCTTTGTAATTTTTCTTTTCCCAATTTTCCTTAAGATAATAAAGATCTAAGGTGGGACTTGGTCTGAAATAAAAAAACATTTGTAAAAAACAAATTAGCAGTAAAAGATAAAAAACAATTTTTCTTTCCCATAATAAATCTACAATAAAAATAATCCCCAGAGGTAATAACAGGATAAAATAACGTGGAGCAAAAGCAAAAAAAATAAAAAAAATAAAAAAGATCAATGACAAAATACCAAAATAAAAATATGACAAGTTTTTTGTATTTACTCTAAGTTTATTTTTAATAAAATAGACTAACGGGGAAACAATAGATAAAGGCCATAAGATACTCCAGATATCAACCTGAAAGTAAGTAGTATGACCCCACATATCCTTAGAAAAACCCAAAATAATAGATAATATTTTTTGTAAAAAAATTTCTTGTCTTCCGCCTGTACGATAAAAATTTATGGTCCAAAGTTCAGCTTTAATCCACTCTATCAGAGAATGTCCTTGCAAAAAATATGGCAAAAAAGTCAAAACATAAATTAACGAAGCAACAACAGAAATCGGAATGATTAATTTTAAAATTTTCTTTTGATATAGATAAAAAATATCGGCTACAAAAATAACTAAAATATATACAGGGAATTTACAGGCTGCAAAAGCCCCAAACGAAATACCAGCCAAAATAATGGATAAATAATTTTTTCTAGCTTTTTCCAAATTAAGAATAAAGATCAAATGAAGAAGAAAAAATAATAACTGAGGTAAATCTAACATTGTCCTGGCTACTTGTTGAAAAATTAAAGGAGAAATAAGAAAAAATAACAGAGCAAAGAATTGTTTTTGTTGATTTTTAAAAAATTTCCTAACTAAAAAATAATAGGCTATAAAAGATAAAATAAAAAGAAAAATTGAAATATAGTAAGGATTGTTCCACAAAACTATTGATAAACCAAAAAAATACTTTCCCAAAGGTGGTACCTCAGGGGTAACGCTAAAAATACTATCGCCTTTTAAATAACGAAAACCGGCAAATTGATAGAGCTCATTATCAGACATAATACGATTACTGCCACCGACAAACCACTGAGATTCATAAAACAAATCCTGAATATAGTCAAAATTGTATTTTTGGACAAAAACTGCACGAGAAAAATAAATAATAAGAAGGAAAAGAAAAACGAATAATAAAATAAAAATTATCTCTTTACTTTTCATACTGTTTATCTAGTTTATAAAAAAAAGCTTCAATAAAAGCAAAGCTAGAAATTATCCAAATAGGAATAATCTGAAGTAAATATTTACCAGCTGAAGCAGCTCCAAAAGCATAAAACAGAAGCATTAAAAAAGCAAATAAATTAAGCAATTTAAATTCTAACTTTTTATTTGTAAAAAATTGAGCAACACACCAAACTAAAAATAAAATTGGCCATAAGATCGTCCAATAATTTTGATAAGTATAACCTTCTGCCCACCAGTTTTTGTGTTTCCCTAAAAAAAGACTGCTAAATATCAAAAATTTTGGAGCTGTCCTTTCTCCTGTCCACCAGCGAAATCGGTACCATTCAAATCTTAAAAAATCGATAGGACGAGGATCATTGATAAAATAAACTGTATAAGACAATAAATAAATAATCAGAGCGATAATTAAACTATAAACAAAACTTAATAATCTTTTTTTATTTACAAAATAAATAAAGGCGATCAATAATAATAAAAAAATTGAAGGAAACCAATATTTGGTGCTAATATAAAATCCTAAAGCTAGCCCTGAAAAAATAATTTGTTGGCCTTGGGATTGAATACAAAATAAAGAATAAAAGAATAAAAAAGTAAAAGTGAGCAAAGGAATATCGAGCATAGAAATGACAGCATATTCTCTAAAAATTGGCATAAAAAGCAAGACTAACAAAGCTATTAACCTGAAAGCAAAACTTTTGATAAAAATTTTACTTAAACTATAAAATAGAAATAAAAAAATAAAATATAAAAAAATATTGATAGTAGAAACATTCTGAAAAATAGCATAAGAAACTCCTAATAAATATTTACCCAAGGGAGGGTGCTCAAAATTAATTTTAGTAGGATCTTCACCATAAAGATAACGATAAGCTGCATAAGTATATAAAAGTTCATCAGACATGGTAATTTCTTTTTTATCTCCCAAAACATATTGTGACTTGGAATAAACAAATTCAGCCTTAGCAAAGTCAGTTTTCAAAAAAATTTTATCTTTGAAAAAAATAAAGCTTAAGATAAATAAAATTATTAGAGAAATAAGAGCTACTTTTTTATGGATCATAAACTACAATATCTTTGTATAGCTTGCAAATAAGCAGAACCAAAAAGACCTTTTGTCTTAAAATTGGTAAAAACAAGATGGTAAGGTAGCCATATAATATGCTGAAAAAGCTTAACGCCACGTGCATGTTTAAAAACCAATAAAATCTGATTACGCATCGACATTTTTTCAATGGCTCGTAAGCCAAAAACGATTTTATTGGTAGTCTCATGATTATGATAAACAATTGCTTCTTTTTCAAAAATTGTTTTATAACCTTTTTCTTTTGCTCTCAAGCATAAATCAAAATCTTCCCAATAAGCTGGATAAAAAAGCTTATCAAAACCGCCAAGATCTAAAAATTTTTGTCTATCAATCGCCATACTGCCACCAAAAGTCCAAAAAGTTTCTTGGCTTTCCTGATCTGTTGGCTTCCAATGAACCCAAAGTCCACGTTTAAACTCGGCTATTGTACGACCAGAAAAAACTTTTTGTCCATTTATTTCCTCAATTTCTTTGCACCCTACACTAAAAACTTTTGGATCTTTGAAATGAGTAATCAAAGGTTTTAAAAAATTTTCAGATGGTACTACATCACTATTAAGAAGAATGACAATCTCTCCTCTTGCTTGCCTGACACCAATATTGCAGCTTTCTCCAAAACGCTGATTTTTTTTATTAATAATAGTTACTACTTGAGGAAATTGAGTTTTTAAAAGTTTCACTGAATCATCTGTTGAAGTATCATCAACGACAATAATCTCAGAGTGAGGGCAAGCTTTAATTACTTTTGGCAGATTTTTGGATAAAAGCTTAGCTCCATTATAATTAGGGATTACCACTGAAACTTGAGTCATTATTTTAGCCTTTCATCAAACTGAGTAAAAAATTTTTCTTTGGCAAAATCGGCTGCTCTTTTTTGAGCATTAATAATAATTTCTTCTTCTTTAGTTAAATCTTTGATCATATTTTGCGTAATATTTTGCAACTGATCTTCGCTTTGCCAAAAATAACCATTCACTTTATCTTCAATAATTTCTTTGATTCCGCCTGCCTCACAAACAATTGGAAGACAACCCGCAGCCATAGCTTCAACCAGACTAATCCCAAAATGTTCTACTTGGTCGGGATTTTTATCTTCGTCAACTTCAAAGCCAGCGGCATGCCAATAAATTTTTGCTTTTTCATAACTTTGCCTTAAATCGGAAAAACTGGCATTGACTCTAAAATCAATTGGATAATTGACTGCCATTTTACGCAAACGCAAAAGTTCATCTTCATTATGCTGGCAACCACCAACTAAAACCAGTTGCCAATTTTCTAATCCTTGGTCACACATTTTTTTAAAAACATTGATTAAAACATCTTGTCTTTTAGAGTTCATAATCTGATCAAAACGACCAACTGATAAAATTATATTTTCTTTTTTTGTGCCATCATTTTCAAAATCATAAATCGAAACTGGAGGATAAATTACTTCTGATTCAATCCCAAAAGTTTTATCAATAAATCTTTTTGTAAAAAAAGAATTACAAATGACTCGATTTACTTTACTTAGTTTATGTTGAGTTGCAAAATTTTTGCCATCAAGTTGAAAAGGCACTTGAAAATGAAGCCAGTTTTGTTTGCCTGCCAAAAAAGGAATACTCCCGTCTGTCAGAAAAAATAAAAGGTCGTATTTTTTCATCCAAAAAAACTTTGCTATTTTTTGTAAATAAGAAGCTGAAGACAAAAAACATTGATAGATTTTACGATTAGTCTTAAGTTTTGAAAGATTTAAATCAAATCTTTGCTGAGCTTTGGCTATAACCTCTTCTGTATCCCAAAAAATTTCCACATCAAAATTTCTCTGCAGGCAATATTCAGCAAAGGTAAATACATATCTTTCGCCTCCACCCAAAGTATCAAAATATGGTGAAAAAATACCAACCTTCAAAGTAATATTTGTGTCATTGCGAGGGTAAAATTTTTTACCCGAAGCAATCTCAAAAAATAAATTTAGGTTCATGACTAGTTTAGAGGGTTTTCTCTAAACATTTTTAATAATAATTTGTAAAGATTATTATTACGATTATTAAATCTAAATTCTGTTTCTTTTAAGTGGAGTTTGAATAATTATCTATTCATACCTCTGAA
>JAAZND010000076.1 GCA_012798485.1 Candidatus Beckwithbacteria bacterium
GAAAAAATTGTACCCCAACTTGATGCAGTCACAGCTAAACTTTCTGTTGCTAATGAAGAACTTAAAAAAATTGACCCTAATGATTACCCTGAACAAATTAAGGGAAAAGAGGTGAGAGCTAGAATTTTACAAGCTGAATCTCTAGTTTCTGATGCTACTTTAGCTTTAACTGATGCAAAACCTATTATTGAAGTTTTGCCAGAACTTTTAGGTTATCCTAATTTCAAGCAGTATCTGGTGATTTTTCAAAATGATGGAGAACAAAGACCTACTGGTGGTTTTATGAGTGCTTTTGCAGTTTTAAAAGCAGATAAAGGTAAAATTACGGCTGAAAAAAGCGGAGATATTTATTCTTTGGATGATAAATTTGGACGTAATGTTGCTGCTCCAGAAATTATTCAGAAATATTTAGATGAAAAATCATGGCATTTACGCAATATGAATCTTTCTCCGGACTTCCGTGTTTCTATGACTACTTTTAAAGACGCTTATGATGGACTTCAAGGAGAAACCGAAGTCAGTGGTGTAATTGCAATCAATACTCATGTATTGGAAGAATTAATTAAAGTTATTGGTCCGGTAACGGTCGAAGGTTATGGCACTTTTACTACAGAGCTAGATGCAAGATGTAATCTTTCTCAAGTGATTTGTGAACTTGAGCATATGATTGATAAACCTTTAGCTACGATGGTTTCTAATCGTAAAAGTACAGTTTTGGGGCCACTTATGCAGCAGATTATGAAACAGGCAATGGGTGGAGGTAAGGAACAAATGGCATCTCTATTTACGCTTGCCATGGATTTAGTTAAACAAAAACACGTCTTGGCTTATTTTGATGATGAGAAAGAACAAAAAGCTAATGAAATTTTTAATATGGCTGGTAGAATCAAAGATTTTGATGGCGACTATCTACATATTAATAATGCTAATTTTGGTGGAGCTAAATCTAATTTTTATATCACTCAAGAAGTAGAACAGGAAATTCAGATTGCTGCTGATGGTACGGTGACTAAAAAACTGTACATTTCCTATAGTCATAATCAGCCAATGGATAATTGTAATTTGGAGGATGGTGATCTATGTCTGTCTGGAATTCAACGAAATTATTTTCGAGTTTATGTGCCAAAAGGTTCAGTACTTACTGAAGGTTTGGGTAGCGAAGTGGAGATAGATACAGGGGAGGATTTAGGTAAAACCTATTTTGATGGTTTCTTTGAATTGCGACCAGAAAGTAAAGCGAAAGTAATGCTAGTTTATACTTTGCCTTTTAAAGTTTCTAATGGTCAAGCATATAAAATGATGATTCAAAAACAGGCAGGAGAAAAAGAAATTTCTTATAAAGTAAATTTAAATGGTAAAGAGGAAAATTTCATCGTGAATGAAGATTTAGAAAAAAGTTGGCAAGTTAACTAAATTTAGTTAAAAAGTAATTAGAAAAAAGTACAAGCTTTTAACTTTTAACTTTTGACTTTTGTTTTGTCTCGTACCTATACTGTCCAAGGTTTTATTCTGAAAAGAATTAATTACTGCGAAGCAGACAAAATTATCACGATTTTTACGAGAGAAAAAGGCAAGCAAGTTTTGCTTGCCAAAGGTATTCGTAAGATTTGTTCACGTCGAGCTGGATGCCTTGAACTTTTTAACCATACTAAAATGATGGTTGCTAAAGGTAAAGGTATGGACATTGTGTGTGATACACAACTTGATTGCTGCTATCCAGCTTTTTCTCAAGATTATCATAAAACGCAAATAGCTTATCAAATCATCGAATTAGTCGATAAAATGACCAGAGAAGAGCAAAGAGAAGAAGAGGTTTATGATCTTTTACACAAAGCTTTTCAGTATCTACAAAAAACAAAACTTGATAAGGCTAAAAAGAATAAAGTTTTGCTCAGATTTAAATTAAGACTTCTAGATATTTTGGGTTTTGGTTATCCAGAACAAATTAATTTACCAAGTTTGAAATTATATATTGAAGATATTATTGAGAGAAAATTGGTTGCATCCAAAAGTTTTGCAATGGATTAATTTTTGCTATAATAAATGCAGTCGTCTTTGGCAAGCGATTTTTTAAAATTTATTTAAATCAAGAAGCTTCGTTTAAACGAGGAAGTAGGGTGGAACCGCGATTCTTTTTTTTAGAACCGTCCCTACAGAGTAATTTTTTTACTTTGTAGAGACGGTTTTTTAATGACTTAATTATTTTTTTTAAAATAAAGATTAAGTTTAAAAATTTTTAATTTTTAATTTTAATTTTTATTTAAGGTATGTCAGATTTGATGCAAAAAATAGTGGCCTTAACCAAACGCCGAGGATTTATTTTCCCTTCTTCCGAAATTTATGGAGGATTTGCTGCTGTCTATGATTACGGACCTTTAGGCGTAGAGTTATCAAAAAATATCAAAGAAGCTTGGTGGAGAAATATGGTACAACTTCGCGAAGATATTGTTGGACTTGATTCTGCTATCGTTATGCATCCAAAAATTTGGGAAGCTAGTGGACATGTTTCTGGATTTTCTGACCCATTGGTTGAGTGTAAAAGCTGTCATGCTCGAAGTAGAGTCGACCATCTTTTAGAATCAATTGGAGTGAAGGCTGATGAGAAAATGAGTGAGGAAGAAATTAACCAGCTTTTTACAGATAATAAAGATAAAGTTAAATGTCCAGGATGTGGTAAGTCAGATTTTACTGATGTTAAAAAATTTAATCTTCTAGTTAAAACTAATCTTGGAAATTTCACTAATGATTGGGATAAAGAGCCTACCTATTTACGTGGAGAAACCTGCCAGGGAATTTATGTCAATTTTCGTAATGCCTTAGATTCAACTCGCGTCAAAATTCCCTTTGGGATTGCTCAAATTGGGAAAGCTTTTCGCAATGAAATTACAGCTCGTCAGTTTATTTTTCGTACACGTGAATTTGAACAAATGGAAATGCAGTATTTTGTGCATCCAGAAAAGGAAATGGAAGAATATGAAAAACTCAAAGAATATCGTTGGCAGTTTTATTTAAATTTAGGGATAAAACCAGAAAACCTGAAATGGCACGAACATGAAAATTTGGTTTTTTATGCTAAAGCTGCTTTTGATATTGAATATAATTTTCCTTTTGGTTTTGCTGAACTGGAGGGAGTACACGCTCGAGGTAATTATGATCTTACTCAACATCAGAAATTTTCTGGTCAAAATCTGGAATATGTTGATCCATTTACTCAGGAGAAATATCTGCCTCATATTATTGAATCATCAGTAGGAGTGGGAAGAACAATGTTAGCAATTCTTTCTGAGGCTTATAGAGAGGAAGGAGAGCGAATTTATTTACAATTGCCATATAAATTAGCACCATACAAAGTGGCTGTTTTCCCTCTGGTTAAAAATAAACCAGAAATTGTTGCTAAAGCCCAGGAGATTTTGAAAACTTTACAACCTCAATATATGACTGCCTGGGATGAACGAGGAAATATTGGGAAAAGATATTACGCTCAGGATGAAATTGGAACGCCATTTTGCCTTACAGTTGATTACGAGACTTTAGAAGATAATACTATTACAGTGAGGAATCGTGATACAATGGTTCAAGAGAGAATAAATCTTGCAAACCTTTCTCAGTTTTTAGCAGGGAAATTTAGTTAATAATTATTTAATTGTTAATTTTTTAGAAATTAGAGCAATTAGATTAATTATTAATTTTATCATGAAATTTAATAAAAAATTTTTACCAGTTATAATTGCTGTTCCCATCGTTATTATTTTAGTTTTGGTTTATTTTTTGGTTCTTAGAAAAGTAAATCCAAACACTAAAGCAGTTGAACAAGTGGAAACTCCTCCAAGTGTTGCTAAAATCAATGATATGGCTTTAGCTCAAAGACCATATGTCGAGCTTATTCCTCATAGCAATAAAGCTACTTGTGATGGAGTAGATCTTAATATTACCAATCTGAAAAATGGAGAAGAAAAAGCAGAATATGAGCTTGAATACACTACAGAAAAATTGATTCAAGGAGTGTTTGGCAATCGAGATTTGGTCAAACAGGAAGAGCATAAGCCCTTGGAGTTTGGTACTTGTTCCAAAGGAGCTTGTAAATGTGACAACGATATCAATGGTGGAAGTTTAAAATTGACTTTTACAGGGAAAATTAATTATGTTTTAAAAGGAGACTTTAAAGTTGGCAGTATTGCAGATAATAAAGGGATTCTGGTTTCCAAAGACGTGAGACTTTCTTTAGATTTAAATGGAGCAATTGACGACAAACAAAGAGTAATGATTGCATCCACCATGGGTTTACCAGCAGATTTGAGCAGTAAAGTAATTTTAGGTCCTTATGGGATTTTTGTGCAAGATTTGGCTAAATTTGAAAAACCTTTGAAAGTATCTTTGCAATCTAAAGATGTAGCTACGGGTAAAGTGCAATTCTGGGACGGAACAAAATGGAATGTTTTAACAACTCAGATAAATGCTGATAAAGCTGAATTTACTATCGAAAAAACAGGAGTAATTGTCTTGACTGAATAACGATGTTATTTTGAACTTGTAGAATACAAGGTCAAAATCTTTCTTTACTTTTTAAAAAGACGCGCGAAAGCGCGTCTTTTTTTATTGCTTTTATTACTTTTATAAAAAAACTAAATTGCGTGAAAAGTGCTGTAAATATTACTCTTTTTGCCTAGTTTTCACACTTGACACCTCTGTTAGATTACTTCATAATGGTGATAGATGGTGAAAAGTGGTGAATAAATATAGACTAGAGATGCTGAAATAAATTCAGCATGACAAAGAAAAATGTACTTAGGAAATTACCAAACCAGATTTGATCAGCAAAAAGGAAGAACGGCAATACCTAGCTCTTTTAGAAAACAACTTGGCAAAAAAGCAATTATCACCAAAGGCTATGAAAATTCTTTAATGATTATCCCAGTTAATGATTGGGAAAAAGTCATAGGTAAAGTTTTGGACGAGAATTTTTTGAGCGGATTTTCACGCCAAACTGAAAGATTTCTTTTGGGAAATGCTTTCGAAATCAGTTTTGATTCTCAAGGAAGATTTATTATCCCAGTAAATTTAAGAGAATATGCCAAGTTAGAAAATGAAACCATTTTTGTCGGCGTCGGCAATCGTGTCGAAATGTGGGACAAAAAAGTTTGGGAGAAAAATAATCAATATCTTGATGAGAACATTGCCCAGCTCTCGGAAAAACTAGATGAAAAACAACGAACAAAATAATTTTCATAAACCTGTTCTTTTACAAGAAGTTATAAATTACTTACAGATTCAATCTGATAAATGGTATGTCGACTGTACTTTGGGTAGCGGGGGACATAGTGAAGCTATTTTAAAATTAGGCGGTAAAGTTTTAGCAATTGATCAGGATCAGGAAGCCATTGATTTTGCCAAAGAAAGATTAGCCAAAAATTGTCCAAAGGGAACTTTTAAAATTGTCAGAGCCAATTTTGCCTCGCTTAAAAAAATAATTGAAGAAAATCAGCTTGAAGTCCAAGGAGTGTTATTTGACCTAGGCGTTTCAACTTATCAGTTGACTGGGAATGGTAGAGGTTTTTCTTTTCAAGTCGAAGAATCTTTGGACATGCGTATGGATCCCGAAAATCAAACAGTCACAGCCGCTGACTTAGTAAACGGCCTTTACGAAAATGAACTGGAAAAACTTATTACAGAATATGGACAAGACAGGCTGGCTAAATCAATTGCTAGAGCTATTGTGCTTGAGCGCAAAATCCAGGCAATTAGAACTACCACTGAGTTAAGAGAGATCATTGAAAACATATATCGCCGAAAATACAGCAGTAAGAGTTTTAGAAATCCAGCAACTAAAACTTTTCAAGCTTTGAGAATAGCCGTAAATGACGAACTGAATAATTTTAAAAAAGCACTCAAAGTATCTTTAAAAATTCTAAGTCCAAAAGGACGAATTGCTGTCATTAGTTTTCATGAGTTGGAAGACAGAATTGTGAAACATCAATTTTTAGCTTGGCAGGAAAACGAATTGGGACAGATTATTGCCAAAAAACCAATTGTCCCAGAGCTTAAAGAAATTATTAACAACCCAAATTCTCGCAGTAGTAAATTAAGAATTTTTGAAAAAAATTAAAAACATATTTTCAAAAATCAACTGCCCAAAATGCTTAAACTAAGAAATAATCATCGAGAAAATAATAAAATAACCAGTAGATTTTCTATTAATCATTTTTTAATTATTATTCTTGCTTTTCTTGTCGGTGCTCAAGTGATTTTATCCAATAAAGTAGCCACAAAAGGGCAATTATTAAGCCAACTAGAAGACCAAGCTGTTGTTTTAGAAGAGGAAAACCAGAAACTTCTATCTGCCAATGTAGATGATTTAAGTCTTAATCAGTTGTCAAAATACGCTCAGCAATTAGGCTTTGTGGAGCCAGAAGAAGTCATCAATTTATCAACTTCATCTCAAGGTTTGGCAATGAGATAAATTTAAAGTAGAACAATCTTTTATATCCTTATATACTAGAATTACTGCATCGATTAAACATTAATTTGTTTATTTTTTTGTCTTTATGAAAGAAAACAAAAAAGGTTTGATTTTTAAACAAAGAAGTTCATTTATTTTAATTGTTTTTTTGTTGATTGCCATTCTGATTATTGCTCGCTTGTTTTATTGGCAAGTTCTTAACGCTTCTTCTTTATCAGCCTTGGCAAGTTCTCAGCGCCAGTCTATTTCGGAAATACTGCCTAATCGTGGCAGTATTTTAGCCTCAGATGGTTTTCCTTTAGCAATTAATCAGGAAGGATTTTTGCTTTATGCGAATCCGCAGGAAGTTAATATCCCAGCCGAAAGTGCAGCTTCGATGCTTACTCCGATTTTGGTTCCCAGTCTTGATGAAGTGCCAGTAGCTACTGATGCTAGTCAAAAGGAAATTGAGGAGCTTAAGGAAAATCTAGAAACAAATACTCATAATTATTTAGTTTCACAATTGAATCAAAAAAATTTAGTATGGGTGCTTTTGCAAAGAAAATTGCCTTTAGCTAAAAAGACTTTGATTGAAAAATTAAATATTGCTGGTCTTTATTTTCAGAATGAACCAGTGAGAGATTATCCAGAGGGTTCAATGTCTGCCCAAATTTTAGGTTTTATTGGGCAGGATGAACAGGGTAGAGATAAAGGCTATTTTGGTTTAGAAGGATTTTACGATCTTGATTTAAGTGGCAGGATTGGGATTGTGAAACAAGAAAAAGATGCTTTAAATAGACCCATTCCTATTGGCAAGTTTTGGGATCAGAAAAAAAGAGATGGTAGACATTTACAACTATATCTTGACCGGAGTATTCAATTTTTGGTCGAAGAGGCATTAAAAGAGGCAGTCAAAAAATATGGAGCTAAATCTGGTAGCGTGATTGTCATGGATCCTAAAACTGGAGGGATTTTAGCTATGGCATCTTGGCCTTCATTTAATCCAAATTTCTACACTAAATACAACTCAGAAGATTATGTTAACCCGGTAGTTTCTTTAACTTATGAGCCTGGTTCTACTTTCAAAACCTTGGTCATGTCTGCAGCTATTAATGAAGGCGTTATTACTCCAGATACAATTTGTGATATGTGTGATCGTCCTTATAAAATAGACAAATATTACATCAGAACTTGGAATAATCAATATTTTAAAAATAGCACTATGATCGATGTCTTAGTCCATTCTGATAATGTAGGCATGGTTTTTGTTTCTAAAAAATTAGGGATGGAGAAATTTGTCAGTTATCTAAAAAATTTTGGTATTGGCGAAATGACAGGGATTGATCTCCAAGGAGAAATAGCTCCACCACTAAGAGAAACCTGGTCAGAAATTGATCTTTCTACTGCTTCTTTTGGTCAAGGTTTAGTAGTTACTCCAATGCAAATGATCAAAGTTGTAGGCGCCATAGCAAATGAAGGTAAAATGATGCAGCCCAGAATGGTAGAAAAAATTATCGATAACGATAAAGAAATTGAATTAGAACCAAAATTTTTAGGCCAAGTGATTTCCAAAGAAACGGCGGAAACTGTTAAAGAGATGATGGTTGCCTCGGCTTTGCATGGTGATGCCAAATGGACAGCTTTGAAAAACTATCGTATTGCTGGGAAAACTGGAACAGCTCAGGTGGCAGTTGAAGGTCATTATGATGAGGATAAAACAATTGCCTCTTTTGTGGGTTTTGCTCCAGCTGACAATCCGGCGTTTGTGATGCTGACGATTATTCAAGAACCAAGTTCATCTCCATGGGGAAGCGAGACTGCCGCTCCTTTATTTTTTAATATTGCCAAAAAACTGTTTATTCATTTGGGTATTTCTCCAAAAGAAGATTGAGTTGTAAATCAAATTTATTTGTAGAATATGCTTTCTATTTAAAAATACATAAATTTGACTTTATGTTGTTATTTATTCTATATTTAAATTATGACAAATAAAAATGAACATGCAGAAAAAATAGATTTTTTACCTAAAGCTGGGTTTTTATCTTTATTTGTTATTTTAGGTTTATTTGCCTTGCAGATTTCTCTTTTTTCTTATAATCAACTTAATCTTCAACAAAGACAAGCAGAAATACTTTATCAGCAAAAATTGGAACAAGAAACTAAAGCATTAGAGAAAGAAGCTTGCAGCGAGAAAGAAGGAAAAGAATGTGCTGATGGTTTGTATTGTGATTATGGATCTTCAGAAGAAGTCGGAATTTGTAAAAAGATAGAATAACAAGATATCTTCTTTTTTGTTTAGCATTTATAATACCTCCTATGGATTATCAACAGAGATTAAAACTCAATACAAAACTTTTTTATTTTACTTCTATATCGGTGGCGCTAGCATTTATTATCCCTATTTGGGTAGTTTTTCAGAGAAGGTTTATGTCCTTTGAGCAGATAGCTTTAGTTTATGCTTCTGCTAGTGCAATGACAACAATTTTAGAATTGCCTACTGGAGCCTTGGCAGATTTAATTGGACGAAAAAAAACTTTGATTATTGCCTGGACTTTGAGCGCTTTAGCTTATATCTTTATGGCTTTTGCTCAGAATTTTTATTATTTCTTCTTTTGGTTTATGATCAATAGTATTGCAAATGCACTAGACTCCGGTTCATCTGACGCTTTACTGTTTGATAGTTTAAAAGAGTTAAATAAAGAACATGAATATGCCAACTTTAATACTAAATATGGATTTATTTATCGTTTAGGATTGTCTTTTGCCTGTCTTATGGGAGGATATTTGTTTAATATTTGGGTTGGATTACCTTATCTTTTAACTGGGATATTTTCTTTACTTGTGGTTATACTCTATTTTTTTATGATTGAACCCAAGATAGATAGTGAAAAATTTAGCTTACAAAATTACCTTAAACAAACAAAGATTGGTTTTAAACAGCTTTATAAAACTAATTTTATTAGAATTTTAAGTATATATTTTATCGTAGTAGGAGCAATTACATGGACTTGTTTGAATTATTATAACCAGCCTTTTGCTGTAGAAGTCGGCTTTAATGATATTGAGAGGAGTTGGCTTTTTTCTGCTATTTATTTATTTGTTGCCTCATTGTTATTGGTTTTAGTTTCACTTTCCAAAAAACATAAAATTGATAAAAAATGGATTTATTTAACTTTCCCAGTGGTAATTATTGTGGCTTTAATTCCTGGATTTATAACCATTGCAGAAAACCCCGCACTGTAAGTGCGAGGGATGAATGCAATCAATGAGCACAAAAACGTAAAGCTTAAGTCATTTGATAAGATATAGTTAAGATGATAGAGACAAGTAGTCATACAGCTTACGATATAA
>JAAZND010000077.1 GCA_012798485.1 Candidatus Beckwithbacteria bacterium
ATTTATGAATTTTACCTCTGGAAGCATAATAAAAAGTATCCACTTTAAACCCAACCTGTTTGACTAACCCCAAAATCTCGCCAGCAAAAAAACCATTACAAAAACGGTCGACTGTTTTAACTATTTTATTGCCATCAGAAATAGAATATGGCACCCAAATATAGGATAAATCTCCATACTGCAGCTTTTTACTAATTTGTTTGAGATGTAATTTGAAAAATCTAAGATGCCAAAGATTCCATACTGCCATAAACATAAAACCGCCTGGTTTGGTATGCCAGTACATTTGCTGCAAAAGTTCATGCTGCCTTCTGCGATCTGGAATATGATGCAACACTGACAAGCAAAAAACCGCATCATATTTGCCTACTTTGTTCCAGCCGTCTTCAGTGGTAATATCTCGCAGTAAAAATTTTCTTGATTTATATTGATTTTTAGCTTGCTTTAATAATTCCTGTGAGAAATCTAAACCAAGATAATCAATTTGCTTGCCTCTAAGCTCTGCCAAAAGTCTACCGCTGCCACAGCCAACGTCCAAAACTTTCATTCCATTTTTTATCATTTTGATAAAAGGAACAAACTCGGCTTGAATTTTTTTTCTTCTTGTTTGAGCAAAATGTTGACCAATTGTATTATAATGATCTTTTAGTTGCTGGATTTGCTGATAAGTGTTTAAAGGCAAAATTAAGATTGTAAAAAGGTCAAAAACTTAATTACAATAATTCAAAAATGTCTAATCTTAAGGAATTATTATATCAAGATATTATAGATAATATCAAGCTTTTTGGTTCTTGGGATAAAACTAAAAGGCGTTGGGCCAAAATACTCAAACGTATTCCCAGGAATAGCGAAATTTTTGAGGCTTATAACGAATTGTTATCTGAACAAAAAATTTCAAGAAATCTAGAAATTGAAAAAAGCCTGAAAATCAAACAAATCCGCACTCAATCCGGAGTAGCTCCTTTTGCGGTGATGATGAAGCCTTTCCCTTGCCCTGGAAATTGTATTTACTGTGTACAGGAGCAAGGTATGCCCAAAAGCTATATGAGTGATGAACCTGCTGCAGCTAGAGCCAAACTACTTGCCTTTGATCCCAAAATTCAAATTGAAGCTCGTATTGACCAAATGGAAAAAACAGGACATCATCCAGAAAAATTACAAATCATTGTCATAGGAGGGACTTTTGGAGCATACCCAACTGACTATAAAAAGGAATTTTTGAAAACTATTTTTGATACTTGCAATGAAATGTCTTTTGAGAAAGAAAATCCTAACGGTAGAGACGCGATTAATCCCGTCTCTACAAATAAATTTTCGTGTCATTCTCGATCTGAATTTTGCAAAGAAAAACATCAAGATCGGGAATCTATAGAAATAAAAAACTCTCAAGATCTAAACGAACAAGCAAAATACAAAGTAATTGGTATGAGTATTGAAACCCGTCCAGATTGGATTAATGACGAAGAAATTAAATTGCTGCGTGAATATGGCGTAACTAAAGTCCAAATGGGAATTCAGGCTTTTGATGATGAAATCCTTAAAAAAATCAAACGCGGGCACGATCTTAAAGCTGTGAGAATTGCCACTGCAAAACTGCGTAATGCTGGTTTTAAAATCAATTACCATTTCATGCCCAATTTACCAGGAAGCAATCCCCAAAAAGATATAACCATGGCAAAAATGATGTTTGCTGATCCTGACTTTCGCCCAGATACAATCAAGATTTATCCTTGTATTGTATTGCCTCAGACCGAGCTTTTTGTGCTTTTCCAAAATGGAGAATATATGCCTTACGACGATCAAACTTTAGCTCAAACTTTAATAGAGATCAAACAGCAAGTGCCTTATTATTGCCGTATCGATCGTCTTATTCGTGATATTACCAGTAATTGGAATGTAGCGGGAACCAAAATGAGCAATATGCGCCAGTTAATTCAGCAAAAAATGCAAAAGCAAAAAATTAAATGCCAGTGCATTAGGTGTCGAGAAGTCCGCGAGAATGCTAAGCTTAATTCAGATGTTAAATTTAAAATGCAAAAATATGAAGCCAATCAAGCCGAAGAACAGTTTTTGAGTTTTGAAGATAGTAAATATCTTTATGCTATGCTGCGTTTAAGATTGCCAAAAGAAAATGAGATGACTAAAGTTTTTCCGGTTTTAAAAAATGCTGCTTTGATCCGTGAACTACAGGTTTTTGGCAAACAGATTCCTTTGACAGAAAAAACCGAAGACGGCACACAACATCAAAGTCTTGGCAAAAAGTTGGTACAAAAAGCTGAAGAAATTGCCAAAGAAAATGATTTTGCCAAAATTGCTATTATCTCCGGAGTGGGAGTGCGAGATTATTATCGAAAACTGGGATATAAACTGGAAGAAACATATATGGTTAAATATTTATGAAAATTAATTCTTAGACCAAACACCACTTTGGTCAATCCCTTTTGGATAATTGCCGGTAAAACAAGCTCCGCAATAGCCAGCATATTCAAATATTTTTTCTTTTTTAATTTTAGCCAAATTTTTACCAATGACTGATTCTAACAGTTCTTGAAAAGTTAAATAAGTTAAACTATCACATCCTATTTCTTTTTTTATTTTTTCAACATTACCATGAGTCTCATGTGCAATCAGACTAGCCCCATTAGGAAAATCTATTCCCATAAAACAAGGGCTAGTTATAGGAGGACTCCCAACTCTAAAATGAACTTCTTTAACTCCTGAATTTTTAAGATTTTTGATAATTGCCTTAGCAGTAATACTTCTTACAATAGAATCATCTATAATAGCAACTCTTTTTCCACCTACAACAAATGGATCTACTCTATGTTTTATAAAAGCTTTGGTTTCTCTGGCTTTTGTTCCAGATTGAATAAACACTCTACCTGTAAAAGTGTTTTGAATTAATCCTGACTTGGGTCCAATGTTTACAACAATCTCATGAGTTTCTTTTAAACTTAAATTAAAAATCTGAGGATTGGAAAGGAGTTGACGAATCATTTCTTGAGCATAACCTTCAGCATAAGGAATACCTGAATGTTGGACTGGAATAATAAGATCAGGATAAAAACCATTTTCAATATCTTTTAAAGCTAATCTTTTCCCTAACTCTCTTCTAATTTTACTATTAGCTTTACCAAAAATCAGACTATCCGGGGCTCCAAAATAAATATGTTCTAAAATACATTTTGCTGGTTTAATATTTTTAATTCTTTTATCCATAAAGAAAGTTCTTACTCCTTCTTCATTGATAACAATTCCTTCTCCTGGGGCAATTTCTCTGATAATTTTAGCTCCAATATTTCTAAAAAAATTTGATTCTGATGCCACCACATAACCATTACTTTTTTCTAACTTAGCTAAAAGCAATGGTCTAAAACCCCAAGGATCACGATAAGCATAAAGCTTACCTTCTCCATACATAACTAGATTTGCAGCACCCTCAACTTTTGCAAGTACTGCTCTCAATCTTTCTTCTAAAGTTTTATAATTAACTGTACTTATAGCTAAAAAAACAATATAGCTATCGCTATAAAGATTGTTTCTTAATTCCTTAGGAATTAACTCCAAAAGTTGTTTAGCATTAGTAACATTTCCATTATGAATAAGGTCCAAACCATAACCATGAAATGGTTGGTTAGCGTTGATATTTTCTACACCAGAAGTAGAATAACGTGTTTGTAATAGAATTATTTTTGGGCAGAAACCCGTAATTTGTCTTAAAATATCTGAATTTAAAGAAGCATTAACTAAACCATCAAATTTAAAAAATAAGGGATTACCAAATTCATTACGAACAGAGATTCCATAACCCTCATGTCCACGATGTTGTAAGCCATAAGCGGCGAAATTTAATGCAGATTCAATATCAAAGTCTTTATGCTTAAGATATAAACCAAAAAGTCCACAATGTTCTTTAGGTTCCTCAGGATCAAATATATTAGTTTGCATTGTAGAAAAAATAACAGATTTTGTTATAAAAAACAACAGGATTTTGAATAAACTACTATTTAATTATAGGATAATATTATGTTATAATATTACTTATTTTTAAACTTTCATAATTAAAATTATGCCTGAAAGAATTAGTCTTATATTTCATACATTAACTCGACCTCAAATAACTGATAAGGGGATTTGGAATGGAAAAACAATTGCTATAGATCTAGAAAAGGAAGGTGTTAGACTATCTGAAGAAAACCCTTTTTATTTACAGGAATTAGCAAAAGGTCAATTTTTCATGATTGAGGCTAGTTTAGCTGAAAAAGGAATATTTATTCCTGATAACTGGACTTTAGCTGATATGTTTACATTTTTAGCAATTTCTCAGGCAATGGTACTTAATAAACAGCTGCCTATAAAAAGAGTAGGTAAACCACCACTAGGTTATCCAGAAAGCTTTGAAGATCCAATTTTTATTGAATTAATTCTTGAAAAAAATCGTTATTTTCCTGAATCAAAAAAATATCAAACAATAGGTTTTAGAATAAGAATGCCTAGAAAAACTTTTGAAGGTACTATTTTGACTCCAGATCAAATTTCAGAACATGAATTTAACCCTAAAATCTCTGGTTTACCTGAATATATTAAAGTAGCACAAGGTAAAAAAACAATTACTGGCGCTGTTGGTTATCTTCAAGATTATGAACATAATGCTTCCGAATTAAGATTTTTAACTAATAATTGTGATAGAAATTATTGGGAAACTCCAAAGCTACTAACCACACCATTATATGCTGATATGATTGATTATCTGGCTGAGTTTATCAAAAGAACTCAAAGTTAAATTTCGCTTTGCTTTTGAGGGAAATTAGGTATAATAAACCCAATCAATATTTAATAAATTAGTATTTACTTCCTCCCTAAGTAAAAAAATATGGCAAATGTTGAATGTCAAAACCTTAGAACAATTACGCCAGAAAGGGCAGAAATGCTTAAAAATCTATGAATTATTAGAGAAATATGGAGACAATGGATCAGTTCCTGATGAAATATTAGGAGCATGTGCAATATTATCACCATTTGAATGTGCTGGTAATAATGCATGCACAGCAAGTTGTAAAAGAGATTTTGATTTAACTAAAAATTTAACTGAAAAAAGTATCTTTTTTCAAGAAAGTTATTGTCCTGACGCTAATAAAGATGGTGTTTCAGCAGCTACTATTGAAAGAAGTAGAGATATATCAGATGCAGAAATTACAGAAAATGATCCAGTAGCAGCAGCAGAAAGAGTAAAACAAGCTAAAGAATTAGAAGAAACTTGGAAAACAGAAGAAGATCTTAGATTTGTTCTTACTGATCTTTTTTAAATAAAAAATTTGTATCTAAAAACTTTTTTTTAAAACCACTGCATACCGGTGGTTTTTTTACAAATTATTTAGTTTCTTATTTAGATTGTAATTAGAATCTAAATTTGATTTTTAAAGATCATATGATATTATTTACTCTATTATTTAAAGATAAAATAAAATCTCCTTATGTCAGCAATAGAAGAAGGGTCTAAACGTATACTAATTCCAGAAACTGCTATTAAAGTAGATTTCAACCCAAAATATGTTTTTGTTTTGGCTGAATATTACAATGCGCCAGAAGCAGCAAGAGAAGCTATATGTAAATATCCTGTTTTAGGTTATCTTTTAGGCTCAGTTACTAAAGGAATTACAGGAGATGGACAATATTATTTTGATGATCGTCCAGATGGCAAGTTTAGACCAGTATCATTATTAGAAGGAGGAGTTGGCTTATTTGGGCTTGTTGGCGAAGATGCTGATAGATGGAAAGGAATGTTTAATCATTTGGCAGGAAGCGCAGATAGAGTTTTTAAACTGACAAGGTTAGTTAAAAGTTTAAGTAATGAACAGGTAGCAAAAATCGAGGCTGCTGGTTATGATCTAAGCTCATTTAACCTGCTCAAGCAATTAAGTCCTGATAATATAGAAGAGGTTTTATGGAATTTCCAACTATTATCTCATTTATCAAGACGTAAAGGTGATGAGGATAAATGGCATAGAGGAAATTCTGAAACTTTAGCTGATGCATATAAAGAATCATTGCAATTAATGCAAACATTGGGCATCCCAGAAGCTTATCAAAAATTATTATTAGTCGGAAATCACGGTTTCTTACTTAATTTACTTACTCCTAAATCTGATATTCCTGATGAAAAAAAAGTGGATTTTCTGGTTATTTTATTGACTTATGCAGATTGGTCTTTTGGTCAAAATGCTGTCCACCCTTCAAAACGATTTGCAGACATGATAAATGATTGGTTTGGAGATGATGATGATCCTAATAAAAAAGTTAGAGGTACAACAAAAGCTGAATTAATGATTTTTAAAGCAGCCGCAATACAGTTTGAGCAAACTTTAAGCCAAATTATTAACGCAGACTTATTTGACACATTGGAAGAAATGCCGACTGAACAACGAGAGATCGATATTAGGCAAGCTTATGCTGCTTGTGTAGGAATACCAATGGAAGAATTATTCCCTAATTTTAAGATTAAAAAAGAAAAAAATGAATCTAGCGTAGTTTAAACTTTCCAAATAATATTCTTCTTAACTTATTTTTATTGCCAAGAGAATATAGACAAAAAAGGCATTGTGAGCCGTGTGAAAGATAGACTCGACAATCCCGATCAAGATCGGGATGCTCTACCTCTTCCAAAGGACGATCAGTCTTTGGCTAAAACTTGAGCTATATATTTTTTACTTTTTAAGCTTTTTAAATATTTTTCTCGTTTAACAGCTGCGCTCCTAGAATTATGTTCTTCCTGATAAACTAACTCCCAATTCCCTCTTTTGGTAAATTTTGCTTGTTTTTTCTGATGTTGAGAAATCCTTCTATTTAAATTATTTGTTTGACCAATGTAATAAGAATCTTTATTTTTATCGAAGAGAATATAGACAAAAAAAGGCATTGTGAGCCGTGCGGGGATCGAACCCACGACAACCTGCTTAAAAGGCAGGTGCTCTACCAACTGAGCTAACGGCCCAAAGAATCTTTATAAGAACTATGAGTTTTCAAAACTACAACAATCCCGATAAATCCGATGCTCTACTCGTCAAAAGAACGATCAGCTTTTGGCTGAAACTTTGGCTAATGATCGCAATATTACTTCTCCAAAAAAAACTCTAATTTTTTTAACTCACAACCATTCATCAATTGAAGTAAACTTAAATTTTAGATTCTATTCTAACCATTTACTAAATAAATACTACCTCATCATAATACATTTTTAAAAACAATAAAAGGTATTTTAACAAAATTAGAAAGAAATTGCTACCCTTATTTAGCAGAATTCGACTTGATAGTTGGCAACTTTAAGGTATATTTATAAATAAGTTAGATTCCGAATCAGTCATTAGCTAGTGGAATGACAAATTAATATATGATTGCTTTTTTAAACGGTAAAATTATTCACATTGATTTTAATTTCTGCATTTTGGAAATAAATGGCGTTGGCTACGAAATTTTTCTACCAACTAGAACTTTGCAAACTTTGACTCTGGGAGAAAACCGCCAATTTTATATTTACACTCACGTTCGGGAAGATCAGCTGAAACTTTTCGGTTTTGAATATTTGCAGGAAAGAAAACTGTTTACCCTAATGCTTGATGTTTCTGGAGTTGGACCTAAAGCCGCTCTATCAATTCTTTCTTTTGCCGATCTTGCCAATATTGAAAAAGCTATTTCCCAAGCTGATGTGAATTTTTTTACCAAAATTAAAGGTTTAGGCAAAAAAACAGCGCAAAAAATTATTATTGAGCTCAAATCCAAAATTGGCTCTACTAAAGAATTGGATCTTAATGCCGAAAGCAATGGTTATAATGAAGATGTAGTTTTTGCTTTGCAAAGCTTTGGTTTTCTCAAAAAAGATATTATGCCGGTTTTAGAAAAAATTGATCAGGGTTTATCCGAAGATCAACAGCTTAAAATTGCTCTTCAGCAATTGGGAAAAATATAATAAATGTCAGACAAAACAAAACCTCCAGAACCACAACTTGCCGATAACGGCTTAAGGCCAAAAAAACTGACTGATTTTAACGGCCAGGATCAAATTAAAAAAGGCCTCAATATTTTAATCTCTGCCAGCAAACAACGAAAAGAAGCTATTGACCATATTCTTTTTTATGGGCCTCCTGGACTTGGCAAAACTACCCTTGCCAATGTCATTGCCTCAGAAATGGGTGTTTCCATCCGCATTACTGCCGGGCCTGCGATTGAAAGAAGTGGCGATTTGGCTGCTATTTTAACCAGTCTTCAGGAAGGCGACGTCTTATTTATCGACGAAATCCACAGACTTAATAAAACAGTTGAAGAAACTCTTTATCCCGCAATGGAGGATTTTGCTCTTGATATCATTGTCGGTAAAGGTCCGGCTGCCAGAACTCTTCGGTTAAATTTGCCTAAATTTACCATCATTGGTGCAACGACTAAAATTGGCGCTATTTCCTCACCTTTGCGCGATCGCTTCGGTGCAGTTTATCGTTTACAATTCTATGAACAACAAGAGTTACAAAAAATTATTTTAAGAAACGCCGAAATTCTTAAGATTAAAATTGAAGATGAAGCGTGTGAGCTTTTGGCTGCTCGCTCGCGTCGCACTCCTCGTATTGCCAATAGACTTCTCAAAAGAGTCCGTGATTTTGCTCAAATTGACAACAAAGACAAGATTGATAAAGAAATTATCAAAAAAGCCTTGACAATTCTAGAAATTGATGATTTCGGGCTTGATCATGGAGACAGGCAATATCTCAAAAGTTTATGTTTAAAATATGATGGCGGTCCAGTTGGAATAGATACTTTGGCTGCAACTATTGCAGAAGATTGTCAGTCTGTAGAAGAAGTGATAGAACCATTTTTGATCCAATTGGGATTTCTCAAACGCAGCAAACAAGGCAGAGTAGCTACCGACCAGGCTTTTAAATATTTAGGGATAAAAAAGAAAAATTAAAATTTTTATCTTCTCCTTCTAGAACCTGTAGTTTCTCCCATAAATTTATCTATTAATTTTTTTTGCCTTCTTTCTTCAGAGCTAAGTCGAAATTTAACATTAGGATCAAATAGATCTCCAATTGCATCTATTTTCTTCCATGTTCCACAATTACCAGCTTCACAACTTATACAACATTCTAATATACCTTGTTCATTATAATATATATGTCTATTACAGCGAGTCATAATTTATTTTTAAAATATTATAATATATCTTATAATATTTCTCTGTATTTTCAATGACCATTTTTTTAAAATCCTCAAAAATGCTATAATATAAAGAATGAAACTGCTTAAAATCATTTTATTATCAATATTTTTTCTTTTCTGCCTGCCTACTTCCGTAGAAGCTGTCGTTAATCCCCTTATTTCAGAGAATAATAAAATGGGTATTCATATTCTTGATGCTGCCGAAATTAAAAATGTTGCAGATTTAGTCAATAGCAATGGTGGTGATTGGGGTTATGTCGTTGTGCCTATACGCGCTGATGATCGCAATCGAGAAAAATGGAATGCTTTTATGCAAGATGCTGGACAAAAACATCTTATTCCCATTATTCGTCTCGCTTCTTACATGACCAATAACTATTGGACCAAACCAACCAAATTTCAAATTATTGACTTTGCTAATTTTTTGAATGATCTTGATTGGCCAACCAAAAACCGCTATGTTATTATTTATAACGAACCTAATCATGCCGCTGAATGGGGAGGAAATATCAATCCACAGGAATATGGCGATGTATTAACTCTGGCTAGCACTATTTTCAAAGAACGTAGTGAAGATTTTTTTATTTTACCAGCTGGACTTGACTGCGCTGCTCCAAATGATAGAACACAACATATGCGCTGGGATACTTTTTTGACTCAGATGAATTGGTATAACCCTCAGGCTTTACAAACAATTGACGGTTGGAATTCTCATTCTTATCCCAATTATGCTTTTTCTGGTAAACCTACAGATAGACACGATCATAGTATTTATTCCTTTGCCTATGAAACTGCTTTGGTTAAAAATTTGACTGGCAAAAACTATCCGGTTTTTATCACTGAAACTGGCTGGAGCAATGAATATATTAGCGATGAAAAAATCGGCGAGTATTTTATTACGGCTTTTAACACTGCCTGGGACGATGCCAATATTGTCACTGTGGCTCCCTTTTTACTCAAAGCCGGAGCTGGAGACTTTGCCAAGTTTTCTCTGCTTTTCCCTAATGAAGAAGAAAAGCCTCAATACAAAACTTTAGCTTTGATGCAGAAAAATGCTGGCAGGCCAGTTTTAGCCAATAGCAATGAAGATAAAAAAGTTTTAGGAATCAATATCGATAGTCTTGATAGCACTCCGGTTGCTACCTTTTCCCCTCAGCTTGAAGAAGAAAAATGGGAAGAAGTTTTTGGCTGGTTCAAGAAATTGGTAAAGTAAAACTTTGTCATCCTGTCCCGCATTTTGCGGGATCAGGATCTGTATTTATTCCATTTATTCAAAACAACAAATCGTGTGTCATTCCTGCGAAGACAGGAATCTAAATAAAAAAAGATTTCTTAGTATTCCTTTTACACTTTTTTCGCTTGCAAAATCCTCTTCTTTCCTCTATTTTAAAATTAGAATTTTAGAATAAAAAATACTAAATTACAGCATTCTGTATTCTACATTCTATATTCTGTGTTCTAACTTGCACTATCTTATTCATGGCGATTATCATTTACAGTCACGAAAATTTTTAACTGATCTTAAGCAAAAAGCTAAAACTGAAAACAAGGAAATTATCGAGCTTAATGGTCAAATTTTGGATCTTAATCAACTAATTCAGGCAACGACTTCTAATTCTCTTTTTGGTGCAGAGAAGTTGATTGTAATTGAAAACCTTTTTTCAAGACTAAAATCACAAGCTCAGGAAGAAATTTTGGCTTGGCTCAAAAATTACAAAGGCGAAAACCCAATTATTTTTTGGGAGAAAAAAGGTATCGGCAAAATTTTACAAAGAAAACTGCCGGACAAAACTCTGGTTAAAGAGTTTAAAACGCCGGTGATTATTTTTAAACTGGTAGAAATTTTGAGTCCTAAAAATAAAAAACAAGCCTTGGAAACTTTGAATCAAGCTTTGGTAAAAGAGCCAGCAGAATTTATTTTTGTCATGCTGGCAAGACAAATGAGAATTTTATTAATGCTGAAAGGTAATCAAAAAATTACTGGTGCACCATGGATGATTGGCAAATACAAACAACAAGCCAGCTTTTTTGAAACAGAAAAGCTAATGGCACTTTATCAAGATTTATATAAAATTGATAAACAAATTAAAACTGGCAAAACTATTATGCCGCTTGATTGGCATTTACAGATATGGATGGCAGGAATTTAAAATTCAAAATGAAAAATTTAAAAAATTAAAATAATATGAAACAGATGATCAAACTCTTTGCTTCACTTTACTCAAGAGAATGATATAAAAATACATATTGAAACCATATCTTCATAATTTCTTAATTTTTAGAGAGCTAAAGTTAAAAATGTGTTAAAAATTTTATTAAAGGATTAAAAACAAGTATTTAGCAATCACCTTGATTCTTAACCCTTAAGATTTTAAAAAATGAAACTGGATCCAGCAATTTTCAAATCTTATGATATTCGTGGTATCTATAATAAAGAATTTGACAGCGAATCTACAGCCAAAATTGCCCAAGCTTTTATTAAAGTTTTAGGAAAAAAATATAAAACCATTATTCTTGGCCGAGATGGAAGAATAAGTGGGCCAGAAATTCATGATATTCTTATCAAAAACATTACAAATCTAGGAGTAAATATTATTGATATTGGAATGGTTTCGTCTGATATGTATTATTTTGCCTGTGCCACTAAAAATCTTCCAGGCATCATGATTACTGCCTCTCATAATCCAAAAGAATACAACGGGTTTAAAATGGTAAAACAGATTCCTTATTTTTTTACCGGAGATAATGAAATTGAACAAATGAAACAATTAATTTTAGTCGATAACTTGCCTGAAACTACTTCTCAAAAAGGAAAAGTTGAAAAATGGGATTTGATGAATGAATATATTGCAAAAATCTTATCTTTAGTTGATGCTACTAAAATTAAACCAATGAAAATTGTTGCAGATCCAGGAAATGGAATGGTTGGTCCAATCTTGCAAAAATTAAGTAAAAAAATTCCTCAAATAAAATTTATACCTATGTATTGGGAAGTTGATGGAACTTTTCCCAATCATGGCGGCGATCCTTTATTGGAAGAAAATCGACACGAATTACAACAAAGAGTTGTGAGTGAAAAAGCTGATCTTGGTATTGCTTTTGATACAGATGGCGACCGTTTCTTTTCAATTGACAGCAAAGGCCGATTTGTTCATGGAGATTTTTTGACTGCTATTTTATCTACTTATTTTTTACAAAAACATCCAAAAGGCACCATTATTTATGATATAAGAGCTTCATGGGTTGTTCCAGAAACGATTGAGCAACTTGGAGGAAAAGCACTTTATAATCGTGTAGGACATTCTTATATCAAAGCGAGAATGAAACAGGAAAATGCTGTTTTTAGTGGAGAAGTAAGTGGTCATTATTATTTTAAAGATTTTTATCTTTGTGATAGCGGCACAGCTTCACTTATTTATCTTTTAGCCGCTTTGTCAGAAAATACAAAAACTTTGACAGATTTTATGGATGATTATGAGAAAAAATTTGTCATCTCTGGAGAAATTAACAACGAAGTCCAAGATGTCAATGCTATTTTAGCTAAAATTGAAACTAAATATGGTAAAAATGCCAAAGAAGTTATCAAAATTGATGGAATTACTTGTATTTATGATAATTGGAAATTTAATGTCAGAGGTTCTAATACTCAGCCACTGATTAGACTTAATTTAGAGGCTAAATCTCAAACTGAAATGGAGCAAAAACGCGATGAAGTTTTGGCTGTGATTAAAAGCTAAGTTAAAATATAGAAGTAATTATTTAAAGGGACGCGCCAAGCGCGTCCCTATTTTTATCTCTAATTACAAAAAAATCTCTATTCTAGAGGTTTAAGATTACGCTGCATTTGCTCTAATAATACCCGAGATATAGATAATAAAGGCTGCGTATTTGCTTCTGGATCTAACTCATCTGCTTCTAATTTAGCAATTAAATCATCTTTTCCAGTTCCATCTGCTACTCTTTGTTCTAAACTGAGTTCTGATTCTCTTTCATGTTTTGCCATTTCCTCCACCTCCTTTCAAAAAACGATACTTATTATTTACTTATCTAAATTAATTTTAGATTCTATCATTCAATCTCAATGCTTGCAACAACAAACACAAAATCGTATGATTAAAATACAAAGTGTCATTCCTGCCCCGTAATAAATACGGGGTAAACTCCGGCAGGAATCTATAAAAATAGTTTTATTTACAATAGATTCCCGATCTTAGCATTTGATATTTATCAAAGCCAAGTCGAGAATGACACTAATTATCTAGTTAACTAATTAGCTATTTTATGATTCTGCCCATAGATAAAATTACTGTAAACGATAAAAAAAAAGTTGGTGATAAAGCTTTATCCTTAGCACTTTTAAATAAGGCTCACTTAAATATCCCCAAGGCTTTTGTCATAACCAACAAAGCTTTTGTCTATTTTTTGACCCAAAATAATCTTCAAGTCAGGATTGAACAGGAATTAAAACTACTTAATACTTTTCACCCAGAAACTCTGGCTCGCGTTTCCAACAGTATTCAAAAACTGATCAAAAACACCCCTCTTCCTAAGGATTTAAGTAAAGCAATTTTTGCTGCTTATGAAAAACTGGGCAAAAAATTTCATGATGCACAAGTGGCTATCCGCACTTCAACCATCAGTGAAAACATTCCTTCTGGTAAAACTGATCTATTTTTAAATATTAAAGGAGAAACCAGTGTCGCAGAACTTACAAAAGAAGTTTGGGCTTCTCTATTCTCACCTTCAATTCTCAAAATCTGCTCCAATCCTTTGCAACAAAAAATCGCTGTTATTGTTCAAGAAATGATTAATGGAGAAATTTCCGGCATTGTTCATACGCTAGATATTCGCGATCAGAACAAAAAATTTCTCACCATCGAAGCTATCTGGGGAAATGGTGAATATTTAAATCTTAATTTTGTGAAGCCTGATTATTATTTTATCAATAAAATAACAGAGGAAATTATTGAAAAAAAACACCAGCAGCAATATATTCAACTTAATAACAAAAAGGAAAGAAAAGTGACCAATACTAAACAATTTCAATTTAAACTAACCGATGAACAGATCCAAACTCTGACTAAAATCGCGCTTAAAGTTGATCGTCTTCACATTCCTCCACAAACTATGGAATGGACTTTTAAAGATGGGAAGTTTTATCTTTTACAAACTCAGGATTTCCAGGAAGAAATAATCAAGCAAAATAAAATTTCTGAAGAAAAAAACATAGAGCCCAAAAAAGAAAAAGCAGTAAAACTACATTTGCCTTTAATTGGCGAAGGAATAGGAGTTTCCTCTGGACTTGCGTTTGGAGAAGCCTTGTTTGTCAAACACCATGATGATTTACAAAGAGTAAATAGCGAAAAAATTATTTTTGCCGAAGAATTCAGCTCAGACCTCATCCCTTGTATTTACCAGGCCAAAGCCGTGATTGCGCAAAAAGGTTCTTTTGCTTCCACCATGGCGATTGTTGCCAGAGAGCTGGGTATTCCCTGTGTGGTTGGTATTAAAAACCTTGCTGATAAAATTAAAACTGGAGATATCATTACAGTTGATGGCAATAACGGTTTTATTTATAAAGCAAAACCTGATTTACATGGTCGAGAAATTTTACCTTTACAAAAAAATAGCAAGACTAAACTCACAAAAACAATAACACAAATTTTTATCAATCTGCCCAGCGCCAGCAACCAGACAATTTTTAAAGATAAAAATCTCCTTGATGGCGTGGCAATGATTAAAGGCGAACTTTTACTACAGAAATTGAACCTTCATCCCAGAAAATTGATTTTACAAAAAAGAGAACAGGAAATCGAAACAGTCATTACAGACAGTTTAGAAAAAATCCTGCGACAAATTCCAGATAAAAATGTCTATTATGCACTTTCTGATTTCAAATCTAATCAAATGCTGCATTTGTTGTATGGCAAAGATTTTGAAGAAAAAGAAAATAACCCAATGTTAGGTTTTCGCGGCACATTTAAATTATTGTTTTATCCAGAGCTTTTAAATATTGAACTTGAGACTTTCCAGAAACTAAGAAAGAAATACCACAACTTACATCTAGTTTTGCCTTTTATCCGTTCACAGGAAGAGCTAGAACAAATGTTGACAACACTTACTGAGCATGGCATCAAAAATAGTTTTGATCTTGAAATCTGGCAAATTCTTACAACTCCAGCCAATCTCATTAATCTGCCTCAAATTGCGGCAGCTAATATTACCGGTGTTTTTGTGGATATTTTAGAGCTGACACATTTTATGCTTGGAGTTGATGGCACCAATACCAATGTAGCGAATTTATTTAATGCTCTGGATCCAGCCATTTTATGGCTTTTGAAATACGCAGCTGCTTATTTACAAAAAACTGAGAAAAAAATGATTATTTCTGGTAATCTTGTTTCTACCTATCCTTATTTTACTAAAGAATTAATCAAAAGAGGTATTTTCGGTCTTTCCGTTTCTCCAGATTTATTGTATCCTACAAAATTGTTAGTCCAAAATATTGAAAACAAATTAATAAATAAATAAATTCATTGTCATTCCTGCGAAAGCAGGAATCTATAAAATTGATTCTTAATTTGAGGAATGACACAAATATAAATCTATGAAAATTCAACAGATTTTTGCTCAGGAAATTCTAGATTCTCGTGGTAATCCTACTGTAGAAGCGCAGCTTACCCTTGAAAATGGAATTAAAGTTAGTTCTGCCGTTCCCTCTGGTGCCTCTACGGGTAGTCACGAAGCTCATGAACTTAGAGATGAAGATAAAGGAAGATTTGGTGGTAAAGGCGTTTTAAAGGTAGTCAAAAATGTTAATGAAATTATTGCAGGAACTTTAATAGGCATGGATGTAGAAAACCAAGAGAAAATTGACGAAAAAATGATTGCTCTGGATGGCACAGAAAACAAATCAAAATTAGGCGCTAATGCCATTGTGGCCGTTTCCGTGGCTTGTGTCAAAGCCGCTGCCGCTTCCCTAAATATTCCAGTTTTTGAATATGTAGCCAAACTGGCAGGAGAAAATACGCAGGAATATTTGATGCCAATCCCAATGATGAATGTTTTAAACGGCGGCAAACACGCAACCAATTCTTCTGATATGCAAGAATTTATGATTATGCCAATTGGTGCACCAACTATAGCCGAAGCTATCCGTTGGGGAAGCGAGGTTTTTCAGCAGCTTGGCAAAAATCTTAAAGCTCAAGGTTTTTCTACTTCTGTCGGTGATGAGGGCGGTTATACACCATCTTTGGGTAATAATGAAAGACCTTTAGAAGAAATTATCAAAGCTATCAAAGATGCAGGCTACGAACCAGGCAAAGATATTGCCATAGCTTTGGATCCTGCTGCTTCAGAAATTTATAAAGACGGCAAATATAATCTTAAAACCGAAAATGCCATGCTTTCAACAGACCAAATGGTAGAAAAATATTTAGGCTGGCTAGATAAATATCCTCTTATTTCTATCGAAGATGGATTTTTTGAAGATGACTGGCAAGGTTTTGTCAAACTAACTGAAAAAATAGACAATAGATTTCAGATTGTCGGTGATGATTTATTTGTGACCAATGCAGAAAGGCTGCAAATGGGTATTGATAAAAAAGCCTGCAATTCCATTTTGATTAAAGTTAACCAAATTGGAACCATTACTGAAACTATTAAAACTATCAAACTGGCTAAGGCTCATAATTTTACAGCTATTGTTTCTCATAGATCTGGAGAAACAGAAGATGCTTTTATTGCTGATTTTGTAGTTGGTATGCATACAGGCCAAATCAAAACTGGATCACTTTGTAGAAGCGAAAGAATTTGCAAATACAATCAATTGATGAGAATTGAAAGAAGTTTGGGTGAAAAAGCTAAAATGGCTGAGTTCCCGTTTGGGAAATAGTTTATGCTATTTCTACTCTGTAACGAATATAGAGTAAATTCCAGTAGAAAGCTATGGAAGGTAGATTTTTTTAATTTATCTTCTTGTATTGACTCTTTTTGAAAAAAATCTATAATACTAATTCAATATGGGCAAAATTTTTTTTGAAGGAGAAAAGCCTTTAATGGAAACTCCACTAAACCCAAAAAATAATTCTTGGGGCATACCTTTCCCTATGCCTTTAAGTGAAATCCGAAAATATTTACCAGAACAACTAACTCAATTTCTTTTTTTTGTAGAAAATTATTATCAGTTTCCACAAAGATTAATTCCTCCAGATACTGGAGCTAGAAACGACCAAACTCAAACTCTAAGTTTTACAGCTGCTGAAATGGCAGCCTTGCAAGCTTTTTTGCAAAATCCTAATAATATAATTCCGGAAACAGGTTTTTATTTGGGATATTTACATCCCTCCGTTGGAATAGAAGCTATCTTGGATAGTAATTCTCCAAAAGTTTTAGAAGCTTATCTCCGCCGCTCCAGAAAAAATGCTATGCCTGTTTTAATAGAGCAAACTTTAATTTCAGCTTTAAATTTAAACGGATTAGTTAAATCAAGACCTTTTGTCACTAAACATACTTTCCTTAAAAAAAGAGAAGATTTGTTTTTTCTAGATATACAAAAAGCAAATGAAAGACATCTTGAACATTGCTATAGAAGGAAAAAGAGTCTTGGATTAGCTTGCTTACCTAAAAATAACAAAGAAAATATCCCAACTTTATATGCAATAACTCCTATTGGAGTAATTCATCTTGGAATACAACATTAATTTTTTTTGAATTTTTTACAAACGTGAGGCTTTTTCATACCTTTAAATCTACTCGACAACATATTAAAACCCATATTATTCCCTCTTCTGTTTTAACAGGAATATAGAACATTCTCAAATAATCTCCACAAGTAACACATTCTTATTTTGGTATTTCATAACTACCCCCTAACGCAGGACAGATATGATTATTTCTATCTTCTCTTACGCAACGCTGTTAATTTATCATTATCAACACTCATAAAATCAATAAATGCTAAAAATCTATAATTTGTAAAGCAGAAAAAAAATTAATTTAAGAAGATTCAACTAAGTTTTCACTTTTCAATCTTTGTAATTTTCCTATCCAAGATTTATAAGCAAATTGAGCTTTAATAAAAGAATTTATTTCAGATATTTTTAAATATTTTTTTGGGTTTTTAAGAAATTCTTTCCTAAAAAAATGAATGAATAAGTTATATTCATTAAGTAATTCTTTGTATATTAAAAAAAACTCTTCAATGCTTGGTTCACTGTCTTCTTGTCTTTCATTAATAAAAATATCAACCTTTCTTATTATACTTTCTTGTAAGTCTTGTAATTTTTTAACTAAACACTCAGGTAATAAACCGGAAGTAATTTCCCAGTTAAATCTTAATGAAAGTTGTTTTTTAGTCAATAAAAAACTATTAATATCAACTTTATCTTGATAGTACGGATTAAGCCTACTTATAGCATTCATATCATCTCCAGTCGATAATTGGAAAAACAGTAATCCTCTTAAAAAATCAGTTTTGTCAAAAGCATCTTGAATACTAGGGTATAATTCTACAATAGGTTATTTTCCTTTCCTTTCTCCTTTTCTTAAAACTACAGGATCTACATCAACGATATAACCCTCCATTTTTTTAATTTCTTCTGGAGTAAGTCCTATTACCCAATTATAAAAATTTATTACATCATCAGGAAATTGAGTAGAATTAGGATCTAAATCAGGGTTTTTGAAAACTGAAGGAAAATCTGTACCAGTCGGTTTATAACCATTGCAGAAAACCCCGCACTGTAAGTGCGAGGGATGAATGCAATCAATGAGCACAAAAACGTAAAGCTTAAGTCATTTGATAAGATATAGTTAAGATGATAGAGACAAGTAGTCATACAGCTTACGATATAA